>JACRAG010000220.1 GCA_016213455.1 Anaerolineae bacterium
TCCCCAGCGGGGAGGAAGGATTTTAGAAACAAGCCCAGTTAGTCCAGAGTTAGTCCGTTAGTCCGGAACGGCTTGTATCCCCATTTCTAATGCGCTATGATTGATATGTTGATGCGTTGTATAGACAATGGGGGCAGGTGTGCCATCTTTTTTATTCGTATCCTTACCGGGCTGCATGTTTGATCCAATTTGCCAGTCAGGAGGATTGAAATGGATATTTCCACACTTCTCGAAGCCATCAGTAAATTGCTGTGGCCAATCCTGGCCATTCTATTGGTTGTGTTATTGTATCCATCACTGCGCAAGGTGATTGAAGCCAGGGGTTTCACGATTAAAGTTGGGGATATGGAGATCACGGTTCAGGATGCGACCGACAAGTTGCAAGCTCAAATTGAGGATTTGCAGAAAAAAGTCACGGAACTGCGCGCATCCAATCAACAACAGGCACAGCCTGTGTTGACGACAGCGCCCGAGAAGAAGGCGGAAAAGAAGCCGATTAAGACCATTCTGTGGGTGGACGACAAGCCGACCAACAATGCGTATGAAATCGCACGTCTTCGCGATGAGGGATATCAGATTGTCCAGGCCAATTCGACCGACGCCGCCATCGGCAAGCTTTCATCCCGACCCGAAAGCATCGATGCCGTCGTCACGGATTTGGGCAGGTACCTGGGAAGTCAATTCCAGCCTGCAGCCGGCATTGACTTGATCAAGTCAATCAGAACCATCCCACTGGATATGCCGGTTTTCGTCTATACCACACCACAAAGTGCCTCTCGCAACAAGCAAGAGGTGATCGCCGCGAAAGGCAACGGGATTACCGGTTCTCCGGTGGAATTGCTGGAGATGATTCGGCAGTACAATAATTAGCAACCGGGACCTGGCCCGCTTTTTCTCGCCCGGCTTTTTGGCCGGGCGGTTTTTTGCCGGTGGGATTTATCGTAATGGATGGATGCAGTCTCGTGTCGCGACAGTAGAAAAAGAAATCCAATGAAAATTCTCCAATTGCTTGCCAGCCAGTTGAGTAATCCCAGAGGGATGATCGGAAGCGCCATCCTGGGTCCAATGTGGAACCGGCGCAACGCGGCATTGAATGACTTTACCCTGGCTCAACTGAATCCGCATGAAAACGAGCAGGTGCTTGAGGTTGGATTCGGCGGTGGGTACCTGCTCGGGAGGCTGCTTTCTGTGGTTACGAAGGGTTGGGTCGTGGGGGTGGACGTGTCTCGGGCAATGGCGTTCAATGGACAGGTGAATTTCCATGAAGCGATCTGTAAGCGACAATTAGCGCTTTGTCTGGGACGGGCAGAGGCACTCCCTTTCGCGGATGAGCAATTTACCAGCGTATGTAGTGTGAATTCCATTTTTTACTGGGATGAGGCGTTACGCGGCCTGGTAGAGATCTTTCGGGTTTTGCGCAGTCCGGGTAAACTGGTGTTGACTTTCACCGCAAAGATAGATCTGGAGAAAAAGTGGTTCATTCCCTATGGCGTCAAGCCTTATTCGGGTGAGGAGTTGAAAGCGATGCTGGAAACCGCTGGGTTTTCACAATGCAAGATGGAACGAGGCGAAGACCGGCACCGCGAGTTTTTCTGCCTGATGGGCTGGAAGTGATGCGGCAATTAACGTGGGACTACCTCAAAATTAACCATATTTCACATCCGCCCCTGCGGGTGGGGTTGAGAGTGGAGAGTACCTCATTCAACCAGGTTGGTTGGGAGACAGAATGGAAATCGAAATCACCGCTTTGAAAGAGCTTAGCCTGGCTGATCTGCAGCGAGTCGCCAGCGGGTACACATCGACGGAACAGTACCGGGTGCGCTATGTGGATTCAGACATCCACACGGTTTTGGAACTGCTGCTTGTGGCAATGAAAGAACCCCATAAGAAAGTTTATGACCATTTTGACGAGGAGACTCTGCAGCGCTACAACCAGGCGCGCGTGGGTGGTTTCAGTTTTGGCGCATATGAAGCAGACCGGCTGGTGGGGCTGCTCATCGCCGAAGTGCATGCCTGGAACCACAGCCTGTGGGTATGGGAGTTTCATGTGGATCAAGCGTACCGTGGTCAGGGGCTGGGGCGGCAGCTGATGGAACGCGCCGCCGAAGCGGCTCGTCAAGCTGGGCTGCGTACGATTGTTTGTGAGACACAGAATACCAATGCCGCTGCCATCCATGCCTACCGCAAGCTGGGTTTTCGCGTCGAAGGAGTGGATATCTCGTATTACACCAACCAGGATTACCCGGACGGCGAAATGGCGGTTTTTATGAAGCGTCGATTGGATTGAAATGCCAATGACCCAGCTTCCCACATCATTTGGTTCGATCCGTCCCTGGGACGCCGGTGACGCCGGCGCGCTGGTGAAACATGCCAACAACCGGAAAATCTGGCTGAACATGCGCGACGGATTTCCGCATCCCTACACCGAAGCCAGCGCGCTCGGATTTCTGGAAGCGGTGGGGCGTCAGGATCCCACCACGTTCTTTGCCATCGCCACGCCGGAAGAAGCCATCGGTGGCATTGGCGTTTCCATTGGACAGGATGTGCACCGCTTCACGGCTGAATTGGGCTACTGGCTGGCAGAGCCTTTTTGGGGCAAAGGGATTATGAGTGAAGCTGTAGCGCGTTTCAGTGATTTTGCCATGCA
>JACRAG010000211.1 GCA_016213455.1 Anaerolineae bacterium
CCTCATAGGCACCCGGCGCAATCCAGCCAGGCCGGCAGCATATCCAGCAGATCAACCATCACCTGATGGGTGCGGTCGTGAAACAGGGTCAGCGCACCGTAGGCTTCACCGCCCTCCTCGCCCACCAGGTCGGTCACCCCACGCAGGATCAGGCAGCGCAACTGGTGGCGGGCAGCCACCCAGGCGATGGCGCCGCTCTCCCAATCACCGGCTGCGCCGCCATAACGGGCGTGCAGTTCACTCACCTGCTCTGCCAGCAAATCCCGGTCCGCCGACACCAGTAACCCGCGCCGGACCGCCTGGGGTGGGTCGCCCAGCCAGGAGAGATCCAGCGCGGTGGCATAGTGACTCAGAGCCTCTTCGGGGTCGCCCATCTGCTCAATGATGTCATACACCACCGTGCGTTCAGCCAGCACCACCTCACCCGGTTGGATCGCCCCGGCAAAGCCACCGCAGGTGCCCAAATTAATCAACAAAACCGGCTTCCAGCGTTCAATCGCATATTGCGCCGACGCGGCAGCCGCAATCTTACCCCACCCGCCGTGCACAAACACCACCATCCGACCGGCGACCGGCCAGTGAAACCACTCGCCGTATGGGCCTTGGGCTACATTGTGCGGTTGACAATGGGCCTTAACATTACGCCATTCTGCATTTGCGGAGATGATCACCACAATGGTATTCATTTAGATTTGTCGATTGAAGTTTCTTTGGAATCGCGCCAGCGCACCTGGTTGCGGTTGAACATTTCGATCAACGCGCTGCGGGTAAACAGGCGGTTTTGCGTCATTGGCTGCTGAGTCGTCTGGTAAGCCAGGTCAACGACATCAAAAGCCGCGTTGGGTTTACCTGCTTTGCGCGCATTCTCCGCCGTCTGCGACAGCAGGGCGCACTCGTCCTTCAGCCAATGAGTCAGCGTTTCAAGCACAGCCGCGTCGCTGCGCGCGATGACGCCCGCCGCATTGCGCACCACATGGTCGGCATTGCCGGTTTCCTGTCCCGGGATCATATCGATGAGCATTAACGGGCAGCCAGCCGCGAGCGCCTCGGTCACCACCAGCCCGCCTGCTTTGCAGATCAAGAAATCTGCGGCGCGCATCATCTCTGGCACATTTTCCACAAACTCATATAAATGCACTGGCTGATGCCATTCCACTGCCTGAAGCTCGCGATACAATTCCTCGTCTTTGCCAGCCACCACCGCCACCTGGATGGGCGCCCCATAATGGTTGAGGATGTTCAACGTTTCAGGCAGGCGGTCAACCCGTTTGCTGCCCACCGCCAGAACAGTCGGCACGTCGCTGCGCCAGCCCAGGCTGCGCCGGATCTCCGCTTTACTGCGCTGGTCGGTCGCCAGCGCCGGGTTGACCGGGATGCCGGTGATGTGCACCTGGCTCTCGCTCAACCCAAATTTCAACGCCATGTCGCGCACCGTTTCGGTCGGCACAAGGAATTTCGTCACAGACTTGTTAAACCAGACACGGTGTACGGTCTCCAGGTCGGTTACCACACAGAGGACCGGAATCAGCATGTCACGGATGGTGAAGACCGCATCCAGCGGCTCTTGATACAGGGGGTAGGTGGAGACGATCACATCCGGTTTCTTTTTGGAAACCATATCACGCATCAATTCGTACAGCAGCACCGTCAGGCCGGCCTCAAACAAGACATTGGCGACCGTTGTATCGCTGGCTTCAAAACCCAATTTGTAGAGAGATGGGGCTTCGCGCACCAGCCGGTCGTAATCCTGCTGCGCATCGCGAATAATCGCCGGGGCGCGCCGGTCATCGAGCGGATTGATAACCTCGACTTCGAACACGTCCCGGTAACGTTCTTCAAATGCCCGCGCGATGGCTTTTGCCGCGCTGCGGTGACCAAAGCCCGCATCCGCTGTCAGGATGAGGGCACGTTTTTTATCGGTGTGTTTCGTCATTTACACCATCTTAGACACAGGGAACCAGCGCACCTGCCAGCCAAAATCCGGACTGAGCAGCAGCTCCGCCTGGGTCCCACCCAAAACGGTACAAAGAATGTGCAGTCCTTCACTGTCACGCCATGAACGGCCGGTCGAGTCCACCTGCCACGTCTTTCCGGACGTGGTGAAGTTCTCCGGAAGCACCTGTCCATCCCGAACCCAGCGTGCTTTAATCGTGTCAACAGGTTCAAACATGGCTTTCCCTCGGGTTCCCCATCAAATATTCCACCAGGAGCAGCAAAGCCTCCCGCGCGGAACGTCGTTTATTACCCAGCCGATCCTCCAGCCAGATAAAACGGTAAGCGCGGTCAAAACCCGCGGCGCTCAAGCCGATGTACACCAGGCCAACCGGTTTTTCGGGCGTACCACCGCCCGGCCCGGCGATACCACTCACCGACAATCCTATTGTACGCTCTTCGGCGACTTCGGCAGCCAGCAATTTTCTCGCACCGCGCGCCATATCCACCACCGTCTCTTCACTCACGGCGCCGTACTGCGCCAGCATCCCCGGAGGAACGCCCAGCACGGCCATTTTTGCCTGATTGGAGTAAGCCACCACGCCGCCCAGGTAATAATCGGATGAGCCCGCCACATTCGTGATCCAATCACCGATCAGACCGCCTGTGCAGGACTCAGCCGTGACCAGGAATTTATTCGTTCGGCGCAGCCAATCGCCCGCCAACGCCGCCAGTTCAATGTTTGAAGCGTCCACGCGTTGTTCTCCTGATGGCATTATAGCAAAAGCGGGCTGGTTTCAAAATTCCCAGATGACCGCATCCCAGATCGAAAAGCTGCCCGGACCATCCGGGCAGCCTGATCAACCAACAGTTCTCACCTTTCTGATCGGCTTGTCGTGCTTTTCCCCCGACCAGCGGTTTGGAGAATATTCAAATTGAATTACACCCCGCTCAGGCGGTGGTTCAGGTCCTTCAATGCCGGGTACAGGTCCCGGTAAAGCGCGTAAACCTGGTCATACTTCTCCACGCCCTCGCCAGCCGGACGGGTCGAGCCGGTCTCCCGCACGGTCGCGGCGCAGGCGCTGTCCACATCGCTCCAGGCGCCCACACCCACCCCAGCCAGCAGCGCTGCACCGAAGGCGGCGCCTTCGGTGGTGTTGACCGTGACCAGCTCGGCGTTGAACACATCCGCCAGGATCTGCCGCCACAATGCGGAACGTGCGCCTCCACCGGATACGCGCACCTGGTCGATGCTGCTCAACCCGGCCTGTTTAATCAACTCAAAGCTGTCGCGCAGGCCAAACGCCACACCTTCCAGCACGGCGCGCGTCAGGTGCGGCATGCTGTGACGCACCGTCAGCCCCGCGAAAGCGCCACGCGCCAGCGGGTCGGGATGCGGGGTGCGTTCGCCGGTTAAATACGGCAGGAACAACAGACCTTCACAACCAGCAGGCACAGTCGCCGCCGGCGCCAGCAGGTCGTCATAACCCTTGCCCGGCGCGAAGGTATCCCGGAACCAGCGCAGGCTGCCCGCCGCAGAGAGCATCACGCCCATCAGGTGCCAGCGGCCCGGCGCGGAATGGCAGAAAGCATGCAGCCGGCCCTGCGGCTCGATGAAAGCCTGCCCGGTGGTCGCAAAGACCACACCGGAAGTGCCCAACGTCAGCGCAATGATGCCAGGTTTGACCGCTCCCACACCCACCGCCTGGGCTGCCTGGTCGCCACCGCCAGCCACCACCGGCGTGCCGGCGCGCAGCCCAGTCAAGCGAGCCGCCTCGTCATTGACTGTACCCGTGATCTCCGGTCCTTCAAAGGTTTTGGGCAGCCATTCCAGCGGAATCTGCAGCGCGCCCAGCATCTCCGGCGACCAGTCGCGGGTGCGCAGATCGAACAGAATCGTGCCAGCCCCGTCCGCCCGGTCGATTGCAAAGGCGCCTGTCAGGCGATAGCGCACGTAATCCTTGGGCAGCAGAATGTGGCGCACCTCGCGGTACACCTCAGGCTCATTTTCCTGCACCCACAGGATTTTCGGCGCTGTGAAGCCGGTCAACGCATCGTTTCCGGTCAGCTGGATCAAGTGTTCGCGCCCCAGGCGCGCGCGAATGGTATCGCACTGAGCGCCAGTGCGCTGGTCATTCCACAAAATCGCCGGTCGCAGCACGTCACCGCGTTCGTCCAGCAGGGTCAAACCGTGCATCTGCCCGGTCAGACCAATGCCATTCACCAGCTCGCCGGACACACCGGTTTGCTGCAGCACCGCGCGGATGCTGGTCACCGCGCCATTCCACCAATCCAGCGGGTCCTGTTCGCTCCACAGCGGCTGCGGCGTGTAAAGCGGGTTCTCCGTGTTGGCCTCACCCACCACACTGCCCCGGTCGTCAATCAGCAGGGCTTTTACGCCGGTTGTCGATACGTCGATGCCTAAGAAATATGCCATGCGAATTCTCCTCAATGATTAAAGGGGCCAAAGCGATTGCAGGAATTTGATTTTGGCTTCAGTCTGGAAGGTCGCTCCGCCCTCGTGATTATTGTATTCATACACTTCGATCTTCCGATCGCCGGCGTAGTGGTTGTACGCCGCATAGACGGTTGAAGGCGGGCAAATTGTGTCCATCAATCCCACCGAGAACAAGGCAGGCGCTTTGGCGCGAGCCGCAAAGCTCATGCCATCGAAATAAGCCAGGTTCTTGAAAACCGTTTCCACCTGGTTGCGGTGCACCTTGAGGAAATTGGAAATTTCCTGGTAAGGATGCGTTTCCACAATCTGGGTGGCGCGCCGATAGTGGCACAGGAAGGGCACGTCGGGCATGGCAGCTTTGATTGCCGGAGAAAGCCCCGCCGCCGCCAGGGTGATGCCCCCGCCCTGGCTGCCACCCGTGACCGCGATGCGCTCAGGGTCCACAGCGTCAAAACCCTGCGCGGCTTCAATGGCGCGCACCGCATCGGTAAATACCCGCCGGTAGTAATAGGTGGCAGGATTCAACACACCGCGAGTCATAAAACCGGGGTGTTGTGGATTGCTGCCTTCCGGCTCCACATCCGGCGTGTGACCGGGCTGCCAGGCGCTGCCCTGACCGCGTGTGTCCATCACCAGGGTGGCGTAACCTGCGCATGGGAAGGTCAGCCAATTCAAGGGTGCGCCGCGCCCGCCGCCGTAACCGATATATTCCACCACGCAGGGCAGCCGTCCACTGCGCTGCCGGGGGAGCAGCAGCCAACCCTTGATCGGTTGACCGGCATAGCCGTTGAAGGTGACGTCATAAACCTCCAGCAATTTCAAGCCGCTGTCCATCGCATCAAAGCGAGGATTTAAAGGCCAGGCGCGCGCTTCTGAAAGCGTCGCATGCCAAAAAGCGTCAAAATCCTCCGGCTCATTGCGCGCCGGTTTATAGGTCACCAGTTGATCGAGAGGTAGATCGAAAAATGCCATAGAAAACTCCAAAAAACGGGGGTTACCCCTGATTATAGCCATTTTCAGCAGTTTCGTTTGGGCTTTATGCTGCTTCGTGGTTTAATCAATAACAGGAGGGCAGCCATGAAATCACTGCTTGTCAAACCCGGAAGTAAAATCCGCCTCAACCAGATCGACCCGAACGATACCGGCAGCTACAAAGAAGGTAAAGACGCAGGGCAGAAAGAAATCCTGAAATTGAACCTTCGCCTGGAAAGCTTGCAGGAGCGTCTGTTCGCGGAACACAAACATCCGGTACTGGTCGTACTGCAAGGCATGGATACCAGCGGAAAAGACGGCACCATCCGCGCCGTTTTTGAAGGCGTCAACCCGCAGGGCGTGCGCGTGGCGGGGTTTAAAGTCCCCACCCCCCAGGAGTTGGACCACGACTACCTGTGGCGCATTCTCCATCAGTCGCCGGGAATAGTGGAAATTGTAATCTTCAATCTCTGCCATTACGAGGACGTGCTGTTGGTGCGGGTGCACAACCTTGTTCCGCCAGAACGCTGGCTGAAACGTTTCGATC
>JACRAG010000216.1 GCA_016213455.1 Anaerolineae bacterium
CAGCCAGCGGTGCTGCGTGCGCTTAAAGCGGATATTGCCCTCGGCGCAGGCAAACTGGGTCACCGAGTAGATGCTGTTGGGGTACTTGCTGCAATACACGCTGCGCCTGGAAAGCAGGCTGGTCAGCTCGGTGATGGCGATGCCGTACAGTTGATGCTGAAATATATGGTCGATACGCTGCTGCAGGTCGGGTATCTGCGGCTCCAGCCCTTTCAGCAGGCGCTTGGCAATCTCGCGCAAGAATATCCCGGATTTACAGGCAGGATCCAGAAATTTGGTGTCCGGATTCTGGAAAAGTTCCTGTGGGAGCAAATCCAGCATCTGGTTGGCGATTTCCGGCGGGGTGAACACTTCATCGTTGGACAAATTCGCTATGCACGACAGCACGTCCGGGTTGTATATTCCACTGTAAAAATCATCCGCCATGATCCTGTACCCTCCTGTAATGCGATATATATTTTTTTACGAATTCGCCTTCGTCATTGGGCTTTTCTGTCTCAAGACGATCAAACAGCGTTTGCTGCGCCGTATCCGGCTTTTTCATTGGCTTGCCACTGCCGAAAATGTCCCGGCCTTTTTCATCACCCGCGAGCAGCTTGTCAAAGGTATAGTCGCTGCGTTGCAGATTAAAGCCGGTCACGAAAGCCCATTCAGAAAATACAATCGGCTCGTTGATATCCTTGCCGCTCGCGTCCACTTTTTTTAGGCTGAGCGCATTGCCACACACAATATTGCGGCTGAGAATGAACCGGACGGCTTCGCGGCAATCTTCGTTGACTTCCTTCTTACAGACCGCAGTATATTCCTTATCCCATATTGCAAACATGCGCGCGCGGCAGGCATCCACGTTATCTTGAAGAATGTCCACGCCGTATATACTGGTGGCAGCCAGCACAGCATACTTCTCATAATCGCTGGGGCTTTTTCCGTATTTCCTTTTGACAACCGCCAGTTTACGGCGCAGGATCTCCGCCAAAAAATTGCCATCGCCACAGGCAGGTTCCAAAAACCGGCTGTCGATGCGTTCGGTTTCCTGCTTGACCAAATCCAGCATGGCATTGACCTCACGCTCGGCAGTGAACACTTCGCCGTGGTCTGTCACACGCTGTTTGGATTTTACCTGTCTGGACATGGACTTTTTCCTATTGCTTCGGGGGGCTTTTCACCAGCCCGATCATTCCCCGATTTTCCTCATCCTTTTACGGCAAGGTAGCGGTTATTTTCTTTCTCGAAAACGAGTAAATCTCCCACCTGGCAGTCGAAATATTCACATAACGCACCGATCACCGGCGAGTCATATCGCGTGACCTGGTTGTTTGCCCAGGCATTCAAAGTGGACCAGGCTATGCCTGTTTCGCGCTGCACATCATTGATGGCAATATTGTGCTGCGCTCTGGTAGCCTTTTCAGCTAACAGAATCCGAAATCGATTAGCAACTCTTCCGGCCATAAGTGCCCCTTTGGGGATGGAATAGTTTATCTTAGACTCACCTTGAAAATTTGTCAACGAAAATTGAGGACTAGTCAAAAAAAATTACTAAACTAATCAGACGGATAGCGCGATTCGGACTTTGTCATTCCCGAACCATTGCCCGGAAGAAATGTTTTTGATGTGAAACTCCGCAGCGTGCTTTTGTGGAGTAAATAATTCAGTCTCGGTTATTGATATTCAAAATAATGATATCGGAACTACACTGGAAATTGGGTTTCTCTTGCTATGTATGATAATTCTAATCTTTCCTCAAATTCATGATGAATTTTCGAAGCGAATAATTTTCGCTTAGTTCGCCTTCTAACGCTTCTATTTGGTAATCATCTGATGCTCGAGATCGTTCAAACTCTGCACTTTGAATGGACAAACTGATACCAGAAACAAGTAGGTCAATTTCTTGTTCCGGTATCCCATTTTGAGCAAAATTTGAATATTTTGATTTCATATTCGTGAACCAAGATAGATATACCTCCATCAATTCGATCTCTGTCTTCAATTGATAACGGTAGTATCTGTCCTCCCAACGATCAATTTCGTTCAGCCGTGTAATAAACAGAGTGACCCGTGAGTTGATATATTCTTCTAAAAGAACGAGTTTTTCTGAAGAAAAAAGGCTCAATTTTCCTCCTAAACGCTCTACTACTTATACATTTTACTTTTATCGCCCCAAGGCAGTTCTTTCCCTCTACCCGCATTATAGAATCACCCCGCCCGGCGAGTCAACGCGGGCGGGGGAGTCAGTTTTGTTAGGTGCTGCGCCAGGCGGAGAATCTTGCCCGTTACGCCCGCCAATATACCCTGAACTTCCAGCGGATGGTGGTCTTGTTTTCCCGCTTCAAATGCGCAATCGCTTTCTTGCCAAAGATAAACCCATAGGTGTTCACAATATGCTCGACCGTCCCATAGTCCTGGTTCGAGAAGATATCCTGGTAGGCAAAATGGAACTCTTCGATAAAAATCCGGTCCACCTCGTCATCCACCTTCTCCACATCCTCGATCACATCATACAGATCGCCCCCATACCAACCGGGTGGGATGCCAACGTAAACCACCGATCCCTTCGCCACACGCAGGCCTTCACGGATAAAATCACGATACTGACCGGGTGGGTACAGCGCCAGGGTAATCCCGGTGACCCAATCTACCGAGTTGTCCGCCAGCGGCAGCGCCATGGCATCGCCGCTCAAAAAGGTGACCCGCCCCGCTCCACTTCCTTGCACCTTTTCTTGGGCTTTCTGCAGCATGGCTGCCTCACGCTCAATGCCAATCACCTTCGCCGCGTAGTGCGCCAGCGCCAGGCTTGAACTGCCGGTTCCCGCCCCCACATCCGCCACTTCCTTGCCGTGCAGGTCGAGGATGCCTGACAGTTGCTCGTAGACTGTGGGGGAATAGGGCGTGTTCGAAAATGCTTCGTACACTTCCGGGTAATCGCGGTAAAGAATATCCCAGCGGTTCTCAATAGACTCAGGTCGTGACATGACTCCTCCTTGGGGAATCAGCGAACAGTGCTTGACGGGTCGCCGGACCATGAGGGCAACGGAATGCTGATCCGCGGCACATTCGCCGCATTGCAGGGCGCATCCGGCAGGATAACACGGAGACCCGTCGAATTTCAGTATAGGAAACCTCGCCGGGCGAGTCAACGCGGGCGGGGGAGGCAGTTTATGGAATGACTCAACCTGCTATTCAATCTTTCTGTGAAACCAGGGAATGAACATCGATACTTTTTTTCGATATTCCTCATATTGCCTGCCGAAATCTTTCATCAACCGCCTCTCCTCCATCTTCACCACAACCGCCAGCATAAAAGTAAAAATTGCGCCGATCAACACAACCGCGGTCAATGAATTCAAATAGAGTGCAAACGCCAGGTAGATCAGCAGGGTTCCAAATAACATGGGGTTTCTGGTGTATCGATAAGGCCCGGAAACAATCAGATTCCTGGTTTTTGGGCTGATTTCGATGTTTCCGATTTCCACAGGACCGCCCTCTCCCACCGTGTTTTGGATAACCACCGACCCAATTCCATACACGAATCCTGTCACCAGCAGGATCACCAGAATGATCCAGCGAATCACCTCATTTTGGATCATTTCTATTCGATAAACACGATCGCACCATGCTGTAATTCCATAAATGATTGAAGGCACCAAAATCATGACAAGAAAACCACCCACAAGATAACCCAGGATCATCTTTCTATCCCTGTTCATGAATGCCTCCTTCCCGTCACTGCCAGGCTTTTTAATACAATCCGCTCAACCGCATACCGTCCAATTATTCCGGTCTTGTGATCCGCGGCAAATCCGTCGCATTCCAACCCGAATCCGGTTGGACGCACGGAGACCCATTCAATTTCAGTATAGAAACCCCCGCCCGGCGAGTCAACGCGGGCGGGGGAGGCAGTTTTTTTGGGGCAGGCATTTCTTTCAGAACTGGATGGTGGTTTCGTCTGCCAATAACCGGATCAGGCTGCCCGGCGTATCCATGATTCTCAGGCGTTCAAACTCTGGTCCGGGCATAAATTCCGCGAGGATGGGCAGACTTTTCTCCAATTCGTTCACCCGGGTCGCCAGTTTCCCCCCTTTCAGCATCTGGAAGCCAAAATCCGCATACAGTTTGATGGCGCGGAAACTGCCCGGTTGGGTATGCAGAATGATCGGATAGTCGCTCCGGTCAAAACGCCGCATAATGGCGGAGAGCACCGCTCTGCCCAACCCTTTTCCTTCGTAGGCTTTTCGCGTCTTCAACCAATGGATGGAATGGATCTTCCCGTATGCTTTCCAATGCGAACAGGTAGCCACCGGCTGATCTGCTTTGTCGCACACAAAGAGGGTGTTCCGGAAAAAAACATCCATGTGCTTGCTGTACGTGTCGTGGATGATCTGGTTCATCATGCCTTCATATTCCGCCGGCACACGGTCACTGTCAAACGGGAAGGCTTTCCAGAGCTCCAATTCATCCGGTCTGCAATTTCGAAACGTATAGTCGGGGCCCAATTCGGACAGCGCGGATGGGTTAATTTGCTCGCACAGCATAAAAATATTGTAATCGGGGATATCTTCTTCTCTCATGGCTGCGGTCTCTTTTGTTTACGACGGTTTGCTGCCCGCCAGTGGACGGGATGGATGCCGTGCTGCAGGGAGTATAAACCCGAAGTTAGCTAAAACCCATCGTCTTTGACGATTTTGACCTGAATCCGGTCACCCTTCTTTTGAAGGATGATGCGCTTCATCATCTCCTGCCTCAGCTGCGCCGGCAGATGCTCGGATTGCCAGCGCCATTCCTCGGCGGTATGGCGCTCGGCGTTGGCAGGGTCCATTGCCGCAACAGCTTTGAGCGCGTACAAAGCGCCACCGTAGGCATGTTGAGGCACGTGAGCCGTCGCCACCGCCTGGCCCGCGGCGCGCGCCGCAAAGCAAGCCGCGGCGTGGTCCTGTGCCGCCCGGGCGGCGGCATGCGCCCCCAGCGAGGCTGCGCGGATCTCCGCCATGTGAAAGATGCCGGTTTCAACCCAGGCCCGGCACGCCTCCAGGGCTTTGCGGGGGCGGTCATCCCCCGGATAGGCTTCCTCGAAGAGGGGCAGCACCCTCTCGGCGCAATCGGCGGCCCAGGCTGCCATGATTTTCTGATCTTCCCGGCTATATTTTTTATAGGTGGTTTTTGCCATACGGATTACAGCGTTTCCTGTGGACCGCGATTCTTTCGGTATTTGCGGGCGTTTATCGCGCAAACGTCTCGTTCAGACTCTGTTTGACGCGATCGGCGTCCGGCTGCAGGCAGACGTACAGGTTGGGCGCCGCATCTGGAACCACGCGGGTCTGCCCCAAAGTCGGACCATCCTGCGTGATAACTTCCAGGTGCAGCGGCTGAAAGATACACGATTCCGGTTGGCGCATCACGACCGCCGCGGTCAGGTCGAAAATTTCAGCCTGCTTCAGCTTCAAACTGTTGAACATCAAGTCGTAGAGATCGGCAACCATCCTGGCTTTCTCATCCCCCTGGCGCCAGGGGTGGATCTCTTTCTGACTGAGCAGCACCAGATGTGTGGCATCGAGCGGCACCATATACAGCGCCAGCCCAGACTCGAACACCGCTTTTGCGGCTTGCGGGTCGGCGATGATATTCCACTCTGCAACACGATTGTCCGAGTCAGCGATCAAACCGGTGATATTGCCGGGGACATACACCGCGCCCCCCATGAAGTAAACCGCCGAAATCTTCTCCTTGATCGCCGGGTCGAGCTGCAACGCCTGCGCCAGGTTGGTAAACGGTCCGCTCACAAACAAGGTGACCGGTTCCGGCGACTGAAGGATCGCTGAGACCATCAAAGAGGGGGCATCCTGGAACGGGTACGGTTTGTCAGCCTTTGGCAACGGGTAATCCCAGAAGTTGTCGCTGAGTTCGCGCAGCCAATCGGGGAAAGGCATGCCGCCAGCCAGGGGCTGATCCTGTCCTGCGCCAAGCGGGATATCACCGAAACCCAGGTTCTCCAGCACACACCCCACGTGCTGGATGTACAGACTGGGGTGGGCTTCACCATAAGAAATGGTGACCGCCTGGATGGATGTACCTGGAGTACCCAGCAGATAGAGCAACGCCGCCAACCCGTCGCGGCTGCCGTCATCGTCGTAGAGCAAGCGCATTTTCCTGGACGACCCAGCCGGCTCATCAGCCCTGGCAGTGAGGTCCGGCGATGCCGGCGGCACGAATGAGCATGTGGCAGGGCCCGCCGGCGCAGCAGTCGATGCGGCGCACCCTGCGGCAAAGAGCACGAGCAATGTCAGACCGATGACAGAAAACGAATTTCCACTGTCCATCCTGGTCTCCGTTCCTTTTAATAGCGCGAAATCCACCCGCCCGGCGAGTCAACGCGGGCACAATGATCCGTGCTCAGCCGGTCGCAGATGACGGCTGGGTTCTACGCACCATCCTGGATGCAAATCAGAAATTGACAGTGATCATCACCCTGGAGGATGGATTGCAGCAATTTAACCTCCACATGCCGGTCAAGCAGTGTTTCAAAAAGCTTCTGATACCAACCGCAAGAGCAATGGCAATAGGTGTCCGAGAAAGTCTGCCTGGTTTTGCTCACCGATCCGCAGTAACACCGCTCGTAAGTGGCATGAATGGCCTCGCCGCTGCGCCGCAAATGACCACCGCCGATGTGAGCCTGGTTCAGCCGTTCCAACAAATCGTCCAGATCCCGGGCATCTGCCTGCAGCCGGCGCGCCTTTTCGATGACGCTGCTGCCAATGCAGCGGTGACCGCACGCCCGCATGACGGCTTGACGGGTGTCCACATCGACTTCCCGATCCAGCAGCTCCATCAGAGCATGAATGGAACGCGTCTTTTCTTGAGCGCCGGTCAGCGTGGCGTAGTTTGCACAGGCCTGGAGAATCTGGCTTTTGACCGGATGGTTAAGCCGGAGTGCGATGTTGCTTTGAAACGTATCGACCTTGAAGGGCATATCTTCCTCCCACCAATTTCCTGGGTG
The DNA here is from genome assembly GCA_016213455.1 of Anaerolineae bacterium. GTDB lineage: Bacteria > Chloroflexota > Anaerolineae > Anaerolineales > Anaerolineaceae > Anaerolinea. The sequence goes on from JACRAG010000216.1 coordinate 6,989, forward strand.
ACCGGTCTTGAGCGTGCCGGGTTTGCCGGTCAACCATCGAAGACGAACCAGCAGATCTCGTTGCGCAAGCGTTGATCGTCCAGCACCAGCGCGCGAATCGCATCCGGCAACTGCTCGCGCTGCCAGGCGCACTCCAGGCGTCCTGCCAGGTCCCGTTCAGGCGCCAGGATGGCAGCCCGGGCAGCCCGGATGGCATAAGCGGCGGCGCCCAACTCGTGTGCCGCAACATGCGCCACAGCCGCAGCCTGTCCGGCGGCAAACGCCGCCTCTCTTGCCGCCCCGCGCAGCGTTCGGGCAGCTGCCATGGCGTGACCGGCAGCATTGCGGGCCTGCATCATGGCAATTTCGCCGCGCGCCCATGCCCGCACCAGGGCGATCGCCTGGCGGGGACGCAGATCGGATGGCTGCACCGCCTTGAACAGGTGCAGGACGTGTTCCGCGCAGGTCGCTGCCCACAGGGCAAGCAGCTGGTGGTCAGAGTCGGTTAACGTGCCCCCGCGGTGCAGGGTGATGAACCTGGGGTCGCGTTTCTCTGGCAATATCATCGGGTGGTTTCCTTCTGCCCGGCGGCTGGCGTCAACCTCACCGCAGGAAAATCAATTCCGGGTAAAACTCACTTTTTGGGTATCGATGACCTGTGCCCCGCTTTGACCGAGCGCCCGGTTCCATTTCTCGATCAAATCAGGCGCATCCCCGCTGTAGCTGCTGTGCCCATCGCCCACCAGCACAACCCGGTAACCCTCGTCCACGGCTCCCAGGCAGGTCGCCTTGACGCACCCGTGGGTCACCAACCCGGTGATGACCAGCTGCCCGACCTGCCGCTTCTCGAGCTCTTCGCGCAGCGAGGTATCTTCAAAGGCGTTGCCGTGATGTTTTTCAAGGATCAATTCGTCTGCCCGCGGTTGAATTTCGGGGTGCAGCTGCCAGGCATCCGAACCCGATGCCAGGGATTTTGGATTGGCATGCTGGATGTAAATCACCGGTGCGCCTGCCAGGCGGGCCTGGTCAATCAGAGCGTTGATGTTGGTGAGAAGCTCCTGCGCATGATAAATGGGCGTCGATTTCTCGAACAACCCTTTTTGCACATCGATCACCAGCAATGCCATTTTAGCCTGTTGTGAATCTGGACTCATCGTTTGCCTCCCTGGAAAATGGTTGTGGGCGCTTCGCCGCCCGTTTCAACGGGCTTGCATCCCACTTGCGGTCAAAGGGTTCGTCCGGTGGCAAGTGCGGCGGGGGCTGATTTGCAGCGTCCAGCGTGGTCACCGCGTGGAGGTGAGCCTGCGGGATCATCGAATGAATACACTCAAGTGCAGGTTCACGCGTTGAAAGGCAGCTTTCACCGCTTATTGTTCTCGGAAAGTGTTTTGATCCTGCATAATGAGCCATTGGTTGGCGCGCTTTACGAGAATGAACGTTCGGATTTGTTTTTGGTTCTCACGCCGAACTCCATCGGGCGTGGTGTGCGGACTCATCTTACTCGGAACCGTGACAATTGCAGCATTCGTTGACGCAAACCGCACGTCAATTTCTTCCGGTGTATCCGTGACGTCTCGTAGAAATGAAGCGTGAACAATCTGCAATTCGCTCAACACTGCCTCGCGCCCGCGTGCCCAGCCACCCAATGGATTGATGTGCACCCAATCCACCGTGGTAAACTCCGATATTCTACTGAAGTCGTGCTTGTTGAAGGCGTCGTAGAATGACTGCACGGCTTTCCGCACCCTTGTCTCCTGGCTGATGGAACTCATTAACCGGCCTCCAAATTCAAGGTAATGCTGGTGAACGGTTGTATTCGCGGATAGGGTTTGCGGGCTGCGATGTTGGATCGGGCGTACTTAATGCTTGAACGGTTTACTAACCGTGAAGCAATCAATTCGCCTGTGCTCCGGGCAACATGGCTTCCCCTCGCTTTCAGTATAAGGCGGGTTGGTGGCGCGAGTCAACGCGGGCAAGGATGATTTTCAGCGAACATCGCCCGGTCTGGGAAGCGTTCGACGCGGAACTGTCCCCCTTACTAGGGTGCGTAACCGCTCTCTGCCAGGATCTCCTGCGCTTCCTTGTTCATCAAATCCATCACGCTTTGCTCGGGGTGCTGGTGCAGATAAGCCTGCACGATATGATAGCCAATCGTGTAGGCTGTGCCCCCGGGCGTTCCGGTAGCCGGATCGCCAAAAAAGAAGCGCTCATACACCGCGCCATCATTTCCCGGGAGATATTCCTGCATCCGTGCCCACTGGACGCTTTCTTCTTCAGGCGTCAGGGCGTGGATCCAGCTCGGCTGCATTTCCGGATAGAGCATGCTGGCAAAGCTGTCGGCTTCCCCATCGATCATCAAGCCGGTGAGCAAATCCATGCTGGTCTTTCCCAACACCCCAAAGTAATGATTCCCCCAGATGGCATGATGGTATTCATGCGCCAGCACATAGGGAACCAATCGCAACCAATCTTCCCCCAATGGGCTCAGCCTGAGCAGGATGTTCTCCCCGACTCCTTCTCCAACCACGCCATGCTCGCGGACCCAAGCGTTGTCGGGGTCTTCGGCATAAATACAGACAACATGCTGCGGCACGCAGGGAGGTAGCTTCTGGGTCATCGCATCAAACGCCGCCTGCACCACTTGCTCGATCCCCGAGCGTTTCAGCAGTTCGATTTCCGCTTCCAGCCCATCCAAATTCGTAAACGGGATGGAGATGTGTTTGCGGATACGCGCTTCATTGAACTGGCCTTCCGCCCATTCCGACCAGTAAGGCTCGACGGCATATTCGAGCCATAACCGCTGCCATTCAGACGGCGGGTTCTTCCGGGCTGCCTGAACATAATCAGCCATCCCTCGATAGGCGGAAACAATTTTCAGCGAAGAAGTTGTTGAATCGGTCACCATCGACAATCCTTTTTCAAACAGATGAATGATTGGAGTGCCGTGCCAGGCACACTCCAGGTGTCTTGCCCTGTCGCGGTCAGGCGCTGCGGCGGCGCCAGCCGGATGGAAAAGACAACCAACAAGCTGTATTCGGGGGCATGGCCTATGGGCATTCAACTTTCCAGACGCGCGTTGCTCCCCCGCGCCTTTCAGTATAGGACGGGTTGGGGCGGAGAGTCAATCACTGCGGGGTTTGAACTCAGCAGCTTTCCCAAGAAAATGTCAGTCAACCCCTCCCCTGGCCTTCTTTTTGCCCCTTCCGATGGAAGTGGGTAGGGGAATGGCGGCGCTTTGTCAAGCTTTCTTAAGAACACCGCAACATTGTTTACAATAGAGATTGTTTTTATCTTATTTTAATGATATGATCATCACAGTGGATGCGATGATCCGGGGAACGAATATGGTCGCTGGTTAGCCAGGGCGAACCATACGCGGGGAGCAAATGGCGAAACCGGCCGCGTAATGTGCCGGTTTTTTGATTTCCTCTATTCAACCGTCGGTTCCCAAAGGAGTGCTTCTATGCGACCGTATCGCGCGCATCGTACTCGATCATTCTTGCTCTCGATTGTGTTGTTGATCGCGCTGCTGACCACAGCAGCGGCACAGTCCATCTCCCCTCAAAACGTTTCACTTGACAAGGGTGGTCCTGACGCTGATAAAGTGGTGTTCTTCGCCGCCGATGGACTTCGCCAGGATATCGTCGCTTCTTACGCGCAGCAAGGTCTCCTGCCCGCGATGGGCGACTTGCTCAAAAAAGGCGCATCCGCGACAGACAATGGCCTCCTCACCCAATCCCCGCCGAACACCGGCGCCGGTTGGTACACCCTGGCGACAGGGGCCTGGCCGGGTGTTCACGGCTCGACCAACAACACTTTCCACATCAATGGCCAGCCCTTCAGCAACCGCACCGCCGCCTTCGACAACGGTGTCATCCAGGCTGAAACCATCGCCCAGGCGGCAGAGCGAGGCGGGAAGCGGGTTGCGCAGCTCGAATGGGCGGGCGGCAGAAATGCGGTTATCCAGGGTCCGACAATTGATTACCGGGGATTTTTCTCCGGTCGCGGCGTTGCGACCAACTATATCAGCCCGAACGACTCGGCTGCATTTGTGGCCTCCTTCGGACTGCAGTTTGACCATCCGGCGGGTTTCGCCGGGCAGGCTCCTTTCCCCGCCGCAGCGCCCGCACTGGCTTCAGGGTGGACCAATGTTCCTGCCTCCTATAGCCCGGCCCAAGAGATGCGCTTGCGCGTTCTCGACTTTGGGACGGATAAATACGGGCTCAACGCGTACCTGTACGATTCCACCAATGACGGCGCGACCAATTACAACAAGGTTCTCTTCTCGTTCGATAAGAATGGAGCCAACGCCGTTGCCAACCTGGGCCGAAACCGCTGGGCAGACGTCAAGGTAAAAATCGCCGACGGCGCTCTGGCCGGTCTCACCGGTGGTATGTTAATCAAGGTGGAAGAACTGACCTCTGACCTCAGCAAGGTCCGCCTGTTCCACACCTCGGTCACCCGCGCGAATGCGTCCTGGCCGACTTGGCCGGGTGAAGCAGGTTTCAGCGGTGATTTCGCCGAATACGTGGCGCAGAAATTTGCCACATCCACCGCCGCAGACTTTGCCATCCTTGAGGCTGGCATCGTCAGTGAGCAAACCTATGTCGAACAGGGTCTGTATTGGGAAAAGAGCCATCTCCCTCTGCTGACCTATATCGTTTCCCGCTACAAACCCGACCTGCTGCTCGCCCATGTC
>JACRAG010000217.1 GCA_016213455.1 Anaerolineae bacterium
AGGCCATTTCTCATTCTTGCAATCCCGTGAAAACGATTTTCGACTCGTCAAAGAGATGGGCGGAGGCAGCCTGTGGGACGTGGGGGTTTACCCGCTCAGTTTCTCCCAGGCAATTTTTAACGCCCCCCTGGAATCAGTCTTTGCCTGGGGTAAAGAAGGAAACCAAAGCGTCGAAATGAGCTGCGCTGCTCTATGCCGTTATTCTAACGGACGCACTGCTTCCTTTTTTAGCTCATTTGAGACCCCTTTCTCAACCGCGATGACCATCTTTGGCGATCAGGGACGTTTGGAAATCGATCACCCATTCACCCATCTCGAAGGCGCTTCAACCTTCAGACTCTATTCCAAAGAAGGCAAATTGACCCTCCTGCCATTTGACCAGCGCGAGCTTTATCTGTGTGAAGCGGAAGGAATGGAGGATGCAATCCTGAATGGCATTCCAAACCCGGTTACCTTATTGGATACACGCAATCACATCCGAACTGTCCTCGCCATTGACGAATCCATGCGCTCGGGTATCCCGGTAACGCTATAATCCACACAACATGAAACACTACGACTTTATCATTGCGGGGGGTGGAGCAGCTGGTCTCAGCCTGGCATTTCGATTGATTAACTCCAGTCTGCGCGATCGAACCATCCTCATCATAGATCGTGATGATAAGCGCCGGAATGACCGCACCTGGTGTTTCTGGACGACCCGCCCGACACCTTATGATGCGATCCTGCATCGCTCCTGGCAGAAAATAACAATCCGATCCGATGGGTTTTCGCTCAACCTGGAAACAACACCCTATCGGTACAACATGCTGCGTGGAATCGATTTTTATGAATTCACCCGCCAAACCCTATCAGGGCATACCTCAGTAGACTTTCTAAACGCAAATATCCTCCAGGTTCTGAATGCGCCGGATCGACCAGCGGTGACAACCGATCAGGGCTCCTTTTCGGCAGACTGGGTCTTTGATAGTGTGATTCGTTCTGGCGATCTGGAAACCCAGCCGGACCGCTACCATTACCTCAAACAACATTTTGTTGGGTGGGAAATTGAAACTGAGCAGGATTGTTTCGATCCATCCTCGCCGGTGTTGTTCGACTTTCGCACACCGCAAGATACGGGCCTGCGCTTCATGTACATCTTGCCTTCCAGCTCGCGTACAGCATTGGTGGAGTACACCATTTTCTCTGCTGATCTGTTGGACAAATCCACTTACGAAGAACGCCTTCGAGATTACTTGTCCAACCAGCTGGGCCTGCGATCTTACCAGATCCACTCCGTCGAGCAGGGCGTCATCCCGATGACTGATCAGATTCTTCCCCGCCGCCTGGGTGAGCGTATCCTGGCTACCGGAACACGGGGCGGATTGGTCAAACCCTCCTCAGGTTATGCGTTTTTACGCATCCAGCATGACACGGCAGCCATCGTGAAATCCATCGAAAAGAACGGGCATCCCTTTGTCATCCCAACCAGCCCTGACCGGTACCGCCTGTTTGACTCCATCCTTCTGCAGATCTTATACCGGCAAGGTGAAAAAGGGAAACCGATCTTCGAAGCCATGTTCCGCAACAACCCGGTCCAGCGCATCTTTTCTTTCCTTGATGAAACCGGCAACCTCGCCCAAAATCTGCAGGTGATCACTTCCTTGCCGCCCTTGCCATTTATCAAAGCTCTGTATCGCATAAAAGTACTTCGCCAGATATGATTGAAGGCCAACCCACTTCTCCGCAAATCCAGGATCAACTTGCCGGCACGCTTGAGCGCATCGTTTTCCAGAATGAGGATAACGGTTATACCGTCGCGCGGCTGCATGCCAGTGGGAAAAATCCGGAGGTTACCATCGTTGGCAACTTGATGGGTATCAATGTCGGCGAACGCCTGAACTTGATCGGCAAGTGGACGGCTCACCCTCAATACGGCAAGCAATTCGAGGTTGCGACTTTCACCGTCCAGTACCCAGCCACATTGGAGGGTATACGAAAATACTTGGGCAGCGGGTTGATCCGTGGCATTGGTCCTGCCACTGCCACACGCATTGTGGACCGTTTTGGGAAAGACACCCTGGAAGTCATCGACCAGTCGCCTGAACGGTTAATTGAGATCCCGGGCATCGCCCAAAAAAAGGTTGCTCGCATCGCCGAGGCGTGGCAGGAACAACGCCAGGTCAAAGAGATCATGGTTTTCCTGCAGTCCAATGGGGTCAGCACCGGTTTGGCAGTACGCATATATCGCGTATATGGTCAGGAATCGGTTCATGTGGTTCAGACGAATCCCTATCGCCTGGCGCAGGATGTGAATGGCATTGGCTTTAAGACCGCCGACAAGATTGCCCGCCAGGTGGGCATCGCTGCCGATCATCCCGCGCGTATTCAAGCCGGTCTGGTTTACACCTTGAATCAAATGTCCAACGATGGTCACTGCTTCTCGCCCGAAGGCCCCCTGGTAAAACAGGCATCCGAAATCCTGGAAATGCCTGAAGCCCTTTGCATGGCTCAACTCGAACCCATGACCCAGCAGGCTATGATCGTCAAAGACTCTGACCGCTATTATTTGCCACCCTTCTATGCAGCAGAGTCAGGCGTAGCACGCCGGTTGATGCGTATGGTCAACGCCGAACGCGACCGCCTGGCGGTTTTCCGCCGTATGGATTGGGTTGCGCTGGAAGCCATTCTCGACCGCCAGACATCGATCCGCTTGACAGACCAGCAAAAAATCGCCGTGAAGATGGCGCTGACTGAAAAAGTATCCATCTTGACCGGCGGACCAGGTACGGGAAAAAGTACGATCACTGCCAGCATCATTCACCTGCTTCAGACTCGCAATGGTTCGGTCCTGTTGTGTGCTCCCACAGGGCGCGCCGCCAAGAAATTGTCGGAAGCCACCGGTCTGGAAGCCAAAACCATTCATCGATTGCTGGAGTATAAACCCTCGTCGTAGGGCAACTTCGCCAGAGACCGGGAAAACCCGCTGGATGCCGACCTGATCATCGTGGACG
>JACRAG010000218.1 GCA_016213455.1 Anaerolineae bacterium
AAGCCTTGTAGTCCGGTTTCGGATTGGCGGTGCTCCACTTGGGGTGCAGCGGCTTCAACTGGTGGGCGGGCATGATATCGAAATCAGCTTCGTCCATCTGGTAGAAGACATCCATGGGTTTGGAAACACCAAAGGTGAACTTGATGGTGTAATCATCCACTTTTTCAAGTTTGGTGGGGACTTTGTCCCAGGTCCAGGCATCCAGGTGTTTTGAGGTATTGACCTTGTCATCCAGGATGTAACCTTCCCAGGTGAACATGACATCGTCGGCATTGAACGGCACACCGTCTGACCACTTGGCGCCTTCCATGAGTTTCATGGTCAGCACTTTGCCGTCCTCAGACCATTCCCAGCTCTTGGCCATCTGCGGGTAGGGTTCGATGTCCTGGTCAGCGCGGAAGAGCGGGCCAGTGCGGACGAGCGAGGCATAGTTGATCGAGTAGGACTCGATGCCGAACCAGCCGGCGCTGACGCCAGCTAGGCGGTTGTAACCAGCGGTCGGGCAGGCCGAGAAACCGTGCCACACGTCGCCGTACACGCCGATGCCGTCTTTCATACCGGAGGTCAAAATGACCTGGGGTTCTTTGGGCAGGCGCTCTTCACTGGGGGGCAGTTTGCCTTCAGCGACCAGTTTGTCCATCCAGGCCGGCTGCTTGTATTCGGGCAGGGCTTTGTAGGTGACAATTTCGCTGATCGGCTGGCGGTTCACTTCCAGGTTGCCGATGCCCAAGTCATTGGGATCGGGGTAAGGAATGGGACCTTTTTCGGTCGCCACAGGAACCTCAGGCGCCGTCGTGGCAGTCGGCTCGGCGGGCGCCGCAGTCGGCGCCTCTTCCTTGGGCGGCTCGGGAGCCGTGGTCGGCTCCGCAGTCGGCGCAGCACAGCTGGCGAGCAGCATGGCGCCGATGAGCATCAGGGCCAAAAATTTCCATACGGTCTTGCGTGAAGTCATTGCTCCGAATCTCCTCTCAAAAATTGGATCGGTAGGATCACCCGTTTCCACCGCTTCTATACGATGTGTTGCTTTCGCATGCCGGGTGTCGCATGGACAGAGATGACAGTATCGGTAACGGACACCACCTCCTCTCTTACCCCAATCTCTTTACTGCGATGAATTATTCTCCATATAACCAGCAGGACACCAGGTGTCCTGGACGAACCTCACGTAACTGCGGCTGGCGCACGCTGCAAATTTCCATGACCCGCGGGCAGCGCGGCGCAAAAGCACAGCCCGGAATGGCCTCGGTGGGCGAAGGCACCATGCCCTGAATCGGCACCAGGATCTTCTTACCCTTGCGCCCCAGCACCGGCACCGAATTGAGCAATCCCACCGTGTAAGGGTGCAGCGGCTCGTGGAACAGCGGCAGGGTGTCGGCGTGTTCCACAATCTTGCCCAGGTACATCACCGCCACCTCGGCAGCCATCTGAGAGACCACGCCCAGGTTGTGGGTGATGAGAATGATCGACGAGCCGAAATCCGCCTGGAGTTGGTTCATCAGGTTCAGGATCTGCGCCTGCACGGTCACATCCAGCGCGGTGGTCGGCTCGTCAGCAATCAAAATGGACGGGTTGCACGAAAGCGCCAGGGCGATCATCACCCGCTGGCGCATGCCGCCGCTGAGCTGGTGCGGGTATTCGTGCAGGCGCTGTTTGGGCGCGGAGATCTGCACGCGGGTGAGCATTTCCAGCGCGCGGTCAAGCGCCTGTTTCTTGGTCACCTTCTGATGCACCATCACCGCCTCGGCAATCTGGTCACCCACCGTATAGAGCGGGTTGAGCGAAGTCATCGGCTCCTGAAAAACGATGGCGATTTCGCCGCCGCGGATGGCGCGCATTTCGGCGCCGTGGCGGTCCTGCTGCGCAATGTTGACAATCTCACCGTTTTGGCGGTTAAGGATGATCTCGCCTTCCACAATCTTGCCGGGCGGCTCCGGCAGCAGGCGCATAATCGAACTGGCCATAATCGACTTGCCGCAGCCGCTCTCCCCGACCAGCCCCAGCGTCTTGCCGCGCGTCAACGACAGATTCACGCCGTCCAGGGCGCGCACGGTGCTTTTTTCCAGGAAGAAGTATGTTTTGAGGTTTTTTACTTCGAGAATGGGCTGTTCGGAAGGAGAAAGGCTCATTTGATCTTTTCCAATCTAGGATAAGGTCCGATTTTTTTACGGCTTAAGATCTGGTCCAGGTATTCATGCAGGGTGGTGGGCAAAACCGGCTTCACCAAAAAAGCCAGCGCGCCCTGTTCCAACCCGGCCCGGCGTTCATCTTCCACACTGCAAACCACCACGCCCGGCCCTTTTTCTTGCTTGGAGAGCCTGCCCAACAGCGCCCAGCCCTCGCCGCCGTCCACTGCCGGCTCGATGATAAACAATTCCACTTTGCCACCGCTGATCACGGCTTCGGCCTCTTTGACCGTACGGCTGGAGATCACCCGGTACGATTCACCCAATTCTCGCTTTGCAAGCTGCAAGGCCAGTTCATCGTCGTCCAGGATCAACACCACAGGCTTCCGCTCCGGCACAGGCGCTCCCGTTTACATACATACAAGCGACAAGAATACCGCCAATGCATGAGCATCTGGCGGGGTTGGGCACCAATAGATTGCAGAATTTACAGATAAAGGTGAAGCAGGTCTGCTTCCGTCCGGCCCGTTCCTGGATGAAGGCACACCAGCCAGGTCAGTCTCTGCAGACACATCGAGATGAGTTCAGTATAAATTGTCTTGTTGGGTTTGTCTTGTAATTTAAAAAGCTGCGGTTGGATTTTTGTCCGCGGCTGCACGCCGAAATTCCTGCGGCGACTGTCCG
>JACRAG010000222.1 GCA_016213455.1 Anaerolineae bacterium
AACACCGCATCCGGCGCTTTTTTGTCGTGCACCGCCAGTGTAGCCATCAATACAAAGCCGGCGCGTTTGACAAAGGTTTCCTCGCGCTCGCTCCACGCCAATGCCTTGGCCTGCGCAAAAGGCGTGCGCCGCAGCAGATTGATGCACAGCTGGTCGCAGGTATCCCACGAGTCCAGGTCGAGCACCCAGGCTTCCGCTTGCGCCTCGGTGACCTCACGGGGTACGTCCACCAGGCTGGCAAGAATGCGCGCCTCATGAATCCCGCTCGCCCAAAGCTCAAGCGCCAGCGCGTGGTCATGCAAGTCGCGCGCCAGCGCGCGAATTTCCACCATGGATACCCCCAATGTGTTGGTCGGGTTGATCCCAAAGCGCGCCATGCCAGCCACATTTTGCGCGTTGGCAGACGCCTTTAACTTTTCCAGCACTTCTTGAGCGTTCATATCCTTGCCTCGATCAAGCACCGGACGGATACAGGTCTAGAGCAGATACCACATCACCAACGCCGCCAGCGCGGCGGAAACGGTGCAAAAAGTATTCACCCAATCGTTGTCCAGCCAGGGCAGCCCGCGCACCAATGTGGTCTGAGCGCCGCAGGAGTGAAGCGGATATTTTTCCGTCTCTTTTCCGCAGCGCGGGCAGCGGTAAATGGCCTGCAGCGTCGCGCCAAGTAGCGAATCGATCAGGCTGCCCAATAACCCGGCCAATGTGATCCATCCAAACCAGGCCAGGCGCTGCTCAAAAGGAAAATTCACCGGTGTAATCCCCATCAAATCCGCGATACGGAAGGGAACCCCCACCAGCACCAGGCCGGTGTAACCGCGCCAGAAGATCACCGCGATCAATGCGATCAGCGCCGAACCCGCCAGCGCCGCCAGCGTGCCTTCCAGGGTCACCCCGCCGGAGGTGCCGCGTTCCACCGGTTTGCCTGTGTGGATCATGCGCGGGGTATTGCGGCTGAGAACGCCCAACTCGGTCGCCCAGGTGTCGGCGTTGGCTGCCGCAAGGGCGGCAGCGCAGCCGATCCACGGCCAGGTTTCCGCGGGGAAAAAGGCGTGCATCAACGCAAACAGGCCCGCCACTCCCCCGTTTGCCGCCACCTGCCAGGCATCCCGCCGGGACCCTTTGGAAAATTTCTCATCCAGGCTGCGCTTGCGCTTGCCAAACAGGCGCGAAAGCAGGCTGGAGGACACAAAGAATGCCATGAGCAAAAAAGCCCAGGCCAGCCCGCCCAGGCCAAAGATCAAAGTTCCCAACACGGCAGCAGCCACCGCGCCGGAACGGTCCAGGGTACGCGCCCGGTAAGCAGCCAATGCAATCGCCAGGGCCAATATGAAACCGACCAGCAAGTTGACAAACACCATACCACTCCCGCGCAATCAAAAGTATAAAAACAACGCCCCCAAAAGCAGCATCGAAGGCGCCAGGATCCCCGTACCCCATAAGATATACGCCAAAGGCCGGTTAGCCTCCTTGCGGTAAAAGAACACCCCGCCTGCCAGGTCCACCACCAGGGAAAAAGTGCCCAACACCACCAGAAGCAGCAGCTGTTCCGACGGGACAGGCGGCAGCGTCTGTCCATCCGCGGCAAAGCCCAGGGGGATGGCGGGGCGGCTGGAAGACATCAGGCTGACCACGATAAACAGCAGCAGCGCCAGCACCAGGCCCGCGCCCACCAGCCAGCGCGCCAACCGGTCCTGCCAGATGGTCTGAGCATAGGCGGTGGGCTGCACAGAACGCGATTCGAGGGGTTGAATGCTGCCCAATTCCATCGTGCGTCGAAAAGTGCGCAGGAAAGCATTGGGATCGGCTGGCGAGATGGCAAACACCTTTTGTGGGGTAGCCACCAGCAGCAGCGGACCCAACTCGGAAGCCATAAATTCTGTCGGCCCCAGATCGCGGATTCTGACATGCCCGAGCAGCGCGCCGGTCCAGGCCAGCACGGGGGTGGGCACGCCGGAGGGCATATCGGACGCCGGCCTCACCCACTCAACCTCACTGATCGGGATATCCTCCGCGCGCAGCCCCCAGCGCAGGCGCAGACCCTCACGTTCGACGATATAGCGGGCGCGCGACAGCGCATAACCGCGGTATAAAATTACCGGGAGCGGCAAAAAGGAAAGGATGGAAATGACCACCAGTAAAACGAACCCCGCCCCCACCGAGACGTTCAGCGCGAGAAAAAGGCTGCCCACGCTGACCGACAACAAACCGACGAAGGCGACGATATGGATCATCAGCCCACGCCGGCGGGGAGGTTCAAAGATGGTCGGATCGGCCATAACTGCTTACACCGCAGCCTGCAGCAACCGGCACACCTGATCGACCTGTTCCTCAGTCATTTTGCCCGAGAACGGCAGCGCCAATCCGCGCGCGCCCAGATCTTCGGTGACCGGAAAATCACCCGGCTGGTAGCCGAATCGGTCCACCATGTAGGGTTGCAGGTGGATGGGCAGGAAATACGGGCGCACCGGGATGCCCTTTTGGGTCAATCGTTCAGCCACCTGCTCACGATTCACGCCCTGGCGCACGCGGATGACATATACAAACCAGCTCATGCGCGTGGTGTCCGGGACGATCACAGGCAGTTCCACGGCGGCGATCTCAGCCAGCCGTTCGGAATACCAGCCCGCCACACGCTCGCGCGAGGTGATCAATTCATCGATGCGGCTCATCTGCACTTCACCCAGGGCGGCGCTCATCTCGTCAAGCCGGTAGTTGTACCCCAGGTAAGTGTGCGAAAGCCACGTATCGCCAGGCGCGCGGCCCTGATTGCGCAGCGCGCGCATGGTCTGCGCAGCCCGGTCATCGTCGGTGATGATCAACCCACCCTCGCCAGTGGTGATCTGCTTGTTGGGGTAAAACGCAAACACGCCCATGTCCCCCAGCGTACCTGCCTGGCGCCCTTTGTAAGCGGAACCAAGCGCTTCGCACGAATCTTCGATCAGGGCCAGGTCATAGTGATCCGCCAGCTCGCGCAGCGGGTCCATGTCCGCCGGTTGGCCGAACACATCCACCGCCAGAATACCTTTCAAACGCCCCCCCAGCTCCGCGCCGCGGCGCGGGAGACGGCGTTTCTGGTCAGCCGCGCTGCCGTTCAGTGCAGCCGCCGTTTCCACAGCCTGCTGGATATTCATATTCCCGGTCACCGGGTCCACGTCCACAAAGACCGGTACGGCGCGCTCATACAGCAGCACATTGGAAGAAGCCACGAACGAAAACGGCGTGGTAATCACCAGGTCACCGGCCTGTACGCCCGCCGCCAGGGCGCACAGGTGCAGCCCGGCAGTGCCCGAATTAACGGCAATGGCATGTTTTGAACCGGTGTAGGCGCTGACGGCCTTTTCAAACGCATCGATACGTGGCCCCATACTCAGGTTGGGCGTGCGCAGCACGGCCATCACGGCATCGCGCTCCGCATCCGTCACGTCAGGGGAAGACATTGGGATTTGCATGGATTGAGTCGGCATAGTGTGTATTGTACCGGAAAACAAGCCAGGC
>JACRAG010000223.1 GCA_016213455.1 Anaerolineae bacterium
ACACCGCATATCGCAGCTTGCCTTCAGCCTGTCCGCGCATCACCCAATAGAACACCAGCATATACAGCGCCGCGCCGACAAAATGCGGGTAGCCCAGCACTGACAGGAAAGTGTTGGGCTCCGCCACATACACGTCCAGCGGGTAGAGCACATCCGTCCCGGTGATGTACTTTAGCACCACCCAGATCCAGCCCAGGCCACCCCCAAACGCAATGACCAGCAGCGCCAGGCGCGCCGCAAAGCGCTCCTTCAAGAACCAACGGCAGATCAGGTAAGCCAGCGGCAGGAAGGTCAACGTCGCCGTGATGCGCAGCACCTGGAACATGAAGGCGTAATCCACGCCCAACAGGCTGCCCATGCGGCCCATCGCCCACCACAGCAGGTTGAAGAAGAGCGGCTGGTTTGGCTCAGGCGTCATCTTATTGGCCGCCAGGTTGGCGGTGGTCAACTCGCGCAGCCAGGAGAAATACTGGGCATGATCGGGCACATCCAGCATGATGCCCATGAATTGTTTGTCGGGCGGGGTAACCGCCACCGCGTAGACATAGGGCAGGCTGGTCAGCACCAGCACAATTGCAACCACCAGGCCGACGAAACCCCATTCAGACAGGCCAATCCGTTCTCCGGTTTTGGTTTGAGATGCTGCTGTTGCATTCATACGCCCACCCCCACCTTCCAGCGGCGGCGCAGCACAAACCACGCCGCCAACAAAACCAGCAGCACCAGCGCCAGCGGCAGCAGGCTCAACGCCCCGCGCAGACCCAGCAGCGTACCCGCGTTGCGGGCCACATTGCCAGCCAGCCAGTTGGGCAGCGCATAATCCAGCAGCGGATCAGCAATCGCGTCGGAGGGAAAAGCCTGTCCAGCCAGGGTCAGACCCCACACCATTACCAGTGACCACAGGTCCAGCAGCGGCGCCATTCCGCGCAGCCAGCCGGAAGCCTGCCAGCGCTGAAGCGCAAAACCGGCTGCCAGCGCCAGAAACGGCAAACCAGGCAGCAGATAGCGCGGCCCAACCGCAAATCCGCCCCACCACATCACCGATGAAGCATTAAAGAAGAACATGGAGAGGAATACCAGCAAGCTGACCCATCCTTCCCAGCGGCGTTCGGAACGCAGCCAGAAGACAAAACCCGGAACACCCAGCAGCAGCCAGGGTGAAAGCACAAACAGGCCGCGGAAACGGCCAAAAGTCATGCCCCACAGGGCATCCCAACTCGGCAGCGACAGGCTCATAAAGCCGGTCGAGTGCTGGTTGGTCCACAACTCAGAATATTCGTAGCCCAGGCTAAACGGGCTGCCAAAAATGGCGTTGTTATACGCCATCAACCCGACTGCGCAGGCCAGGGCAGGCAGGCCCACCCACACGATCTTCCACAGCCCGCGCGCGCGCACCAACCGCATCAGCACCGCGACAAACAAAATCCCCGATGCCAGCGCCGCCGGGTATTCACTGAGCACGGCATAGCCCAGCAGGAGCCCCACCAACAGCAGGCGCGCCGGCTGGTCGAAACGCCGGCTTTGAATCAGGGCAAAAGCGCCCAACAGCAGCGCAGCCGTGAGCTGGTGGCTGTAAAATGCGCCGGCGTAGGCAAATGCCGGCGTCAGCAGCCCATAAGCCAGGGCGATGGCAGCCGCCAGCCCCGCGCCCAGCCCAAAGCCGGTAAGCAGCTGGTAAATCAGCAGCCCAATCACCACCGACGCCACCACCGGGATCGCCAGGGTCAGCACCACCTGTGCCAGCGCAAAGCGCACCTTGTCCGCATACACGCCTGAACCGCCTTCGCGCAGGGTGGATTGGAACGCCGAGCTGTTTTCCAGTCGGGTGACCAGGCCATCCATCAAAGAACTGTCCAGGCCGATCTTCAGCCCGGCATACACCGGAATACCCAAAAAGGCGATGCCTGGGGGTTTGTCGCTGTAGGTATGCTCACCCACCCGGGCATAATCCACGGTGTTGGCAACATAGCGGTCAATCACAAAGGTACCGTCATCCACCACCGCCAGCACCATATCCAGACGCGAGTTCTGGTTGGGGTCGGCCCAGCGTGGAAAGACATAGCTGAAACAGGCCAGCAGAATTAACGCAATGGCAATGCGGTCCAGTCGGGATATTCGTTTCATGAAGATTGGTTGGTTTAAACGGGATAAATGCGATCCAGCGCCCGGTAGGCGACATGGAAATCATAGGTTTGTTCTGCCAGCCGGCGCCCATTGGTGCTCAGGCGATCAGCCAGTTCGCGGTCAGCCAGCAGGCGCAGCACGGCCTGTGCAAAATCCTGGGGGGTATCTGCCACCAAAACGTGTACGCCGTCCTCGACGGCGATCCCCTCGCAGCCAATCGAGGTGGTGACAATCGGCAGCCCCTGCGCCAGGGCATTGAGGATCTTCACGCGCATCCCACCGCCGGCGAGCAGCGGCACCACCATCACCCCGGCCTGCTGCAAATAGGGCAGCGGGTCATCCACGTAGCCGGTTACGCGGATACGCGGCTCGCTTTCCGGCAATGCGCTGACCGACGCCGGCGGGCGCGCGCCGATCACATCAAATCCTGTCTGCGGGCGCTGCGCCGCGATCAACGGGAAGATCTCGCGCGCAAACCACAGGATGCCGTCCACGTTGGGCGGCCAGAACATGGTACCAATATGAATGATGCGGTCCGCTTCAGCCGCGCGCTGCACCGGCTGCACCTCGCCGGTATCCACCGCGATGGGCATGACGGTGATTTCCACCTGCCCGCCAGCCACTTCCTTCAAGGCGGCGCTGTCTTCATCACTCACCGCGGTCACCGCGTCAAAGGTGCGGCAGATCTCGCCCTCATAACGGCGCAGCAAGCGCCAGTCGCGCTGCCAGACCAGCTTGAGCGGCCCACGAGTGGTCTCTGCGATGCGCTTGTAGAGCAGCCACAGCGCGTTGTGCGTGTCCACCACGCGCAAAGGCACGGCAGCTGCCTGGGCATACTGGGCCATGTTGAGCTGGTCGGCATGCACGGCGTCGAATCCGCCGCCGCGGGTCAGCTCGCGCACCAGGTGCAGCATATCCTCGCGCCGGTCGCGCACGATCACCCACGGCTGCCTGTTCAACAGGCTGCGCACCAGGGCCAGGCCGTCGCGCAGCGCCCCGCGCTGCATGGGCAGCGTATGCACTGCCTCGCACAACCCGCGCAGGTGCTCCACTTCACGGCGCTGATCGCCGCGCACAAAAGAGACCAGGGTGACGGCATGGCGCGCTGACAGGTATTTCAGCAGGTTCCAGGTTTTCACCTTGGGGCCCGAATCGGGCGGATAGGGCAGCACCTGGGTGAGCAATAAAATCCGCATACGCGCCTAAAACCCTCCCAATGCGCCGACCAGGC
>JACRAG010000221.1 GCA_016213455.1 Anaerolineae bacterium
AACCAGAAGGAGAATGCGACGCATGGATTCCGTCCTTTGATGAGATGTTTCTGGATACTGAGATCAGTATAGTACAGAATTCGCCCCGGCGGCAGGTGCAGGGCAATTTTATCTAAATCACCAGATGCATTTCCAGCCCTTTTCCACTCCCCCCGGCCCCCTCTTCGCGGCATTTGCCGCGGAGAGGGGAGAAATTTTTATTGCGAGATTGCAGCATCCAGCGGCACAACAGTGCCGCTGGATGCTGCAATCTCGCACTCTTTTAAAAGTCCCCGCCCTCAGGGCGGGGATTTAGGGGTGGGTGAAAGAAAGCACTTTTCATCGAAAAAAAGTTTTTGATGCGATTGCCCTAGCGGCAGGTGTTTGTCCTGTCATCTTCGCCGGGGCGGTCGAATATACTTAATAAGTGACGGCCTGGTGACCGGATGGGCTGCGGATCAATTCGCGAGGGGCAGGCAAAGAATGAATGTGCTGCCTTCTCCCGGTGCGCTTTGGGCGCGAATGCTGCCGCCGTGCGCGTCGATCAGCGCTTTGCAGATGGCCAACCCCAATCCCATTTCACCCTCGTCGGCGCTGCGCGCGGAGTCGGCGCGGTAAAAGCGGTTGAAGACATTGTCCAGGTGTTCGGGTGGGATGCCCGACCCGGTGTCTTGAACACGGAATTCTATCGCTGCGCCGTTCAAAGCAGCCGTGAGGGTGATGGTTCCACCGGCAGGCGTGTAGCGCAGGGCGTTGCTGATCAGGTTGCTGAAAACCTGATACAGGCGGTCTTCGTCGCCGCGCAGCGCGGGCAGATCCGTTTTCGCGTCAATGTGCAGCGACACCTGCTGCTGGGCTGCCCGGTCGGTGTAGGGCGCGGCGGCGCGCTCCAGAATGCCGCGTGGGTTAAGCGCCTGTGGATTGAGCGGCAGTTCACCGGCTTCCGCCTGAGCCAGCAGGCGCAGGTCGCCCACCAGGCGCTGCAAGTGCTCGATCTCGCCATAAATCAAGGTCATGCGTTCCGGGGTCGGTTTGAGTACGCCGTCGCGCATCGATTCGATATACCCGGCGATGACGGTCAGTGGGGTGCGCAGGTCGTGGGCAATGTCGGCGGTCATCTGGCGGCGCAGCTGGTTGCTGCGCGAGACTTCGCGGCTCATACGGTTGAAGGATGCCGCCAGGCGGCCAATTTCATCCGTCGATTTGACCGTGACCTGCTGTTCCAGGTCGCCCCCGGCTATTTTCTCGGCGGCAGCGGTCAGGGCGGTCAGTGGACGGGTGAGGGATCGCGCCAGCAGCAGCCCCAACACCAGCGCCACCAACACTGCGCCTACCGCCGCCAGGGCGATGGCCCGGTCGGTGCGCTGCAGGAAGAGTTCTTCTTGTGGATTAAACAGCGGCTGGTAGGGTGCGGTAAGGATGGTGCCCACCCGGACGCCGTCCACGTTGATGGCGTCGCCGCGTTGGGCAGCCGCTTGCGTAACCTGGCTGTTCGCGGGGTAGTCAGGATAAATGGGGATGATGACCCGGTTGTTTTCGTCCAGCAGACCGAACAACTGGCGGCGGTCATAACGCTCATTGGGCCTGCCGTCCCATCCGCGCTGCACATCTTTGGGGAGGGGTTGGGTTAAACCACTATCAGGGCGAAAATCAAACCAGAAATTCTCGATGCCTTGCCAGGAGCCGTTCTCTGTATAGTAAGTGACCAGGCGGTCGTTCAGTTCACTGCGTTGTTGTTCGATGATGAGTTGTGAAAGTTGGTCACTGTTGGTGAAGCGAATCACCACAGCCACCAACCCGGCGGTGGTAAGTGCCAGCAGAAAAAAGGCGATCAGCAGTCTCCAGCGCAGGGAGCGGATCATGCTGTCTCCAGTGGTTTACGGAAGCGATAGCCCACGCCAAAGACCGTTTCGATGCGACCGGGTTGGTCGGGCCTGGTTTCGATCTTGGCGCGCAGGTTGCGAATGTGCACATTAAGCGTTCGCTCCAGGCCGGTGAAACCGGCATCCAGCAGGTGATCCACCAGTTGGGTGCGGGTGAACGCCTGCCCGGGCGAGCGCATGAGCACAGCCAGCAGGCTGAACTCGATGGGTGTCAAGGTGACCGGCTGCCCGTCCATGGTGACGGTGTGAGCGGTCTCGTCCAGCTCCAAACCTTCCAGGCGCAGCTGCTTGCGCGGTTGGCTGTTGTTCTCCGCGCGGCGCAAAACGGCGTGGATGCGCGCCACCAGTTCGCGCATGCGAAAGGGTTTGATGATGTAATCGTCGGCGCCCAGTTCAAGGCCCAACACGGCGTCGGCTTCTTCTTCACGGGCGGTGATGATGATAACCGGAGTCTGGCTTTGTTCGGCGCGGAACTGGCGTAAGAAGCCGTAGCCATCCAGCTTGGGCATCATCACATCCAACAGGATCACTTCGGGGTGTTCGCGGCGGGCAGCGTACAGGGCTTCCTGCCCGTTTTCGGCCTGCACAACGCGGTAACCCTGCTCGGTCAGGTATTCTCGCAGCAGTTGGCGGACGCTGGATTTGTCATCGACGACCAGGATGGTTTCCGGCATGGGCTCTCCTTCTCGAGAAAAGGATAGCATGGAATTGTTCAGATTTGATGTAGAAAGAGCCAAGTTTTGATTCGGAATTCGAACAACCTCAAACCGGCGGATCATCGTTGAGGCGATATCCCACGCCCAGCTCGGTGCGGATGTAGATGGGACGATTGGGATCCGGCTCCAGTTTGTGGCGCAAGTTGGAGATGTTCACTCGCAGCAGACGGGCTTCTTCGCCCAGGTGGGTGTTCCAGATGCGATCGATGATCTGCCGGTGAGTCATCACCCGCCCGGCATTTTGCGCCAGCAGAATCAAGATGTCGAATTCGGTGGGGGTCAGCGCAACCTCGCTGCCATCCAGGGTGACAAGCCGGCGTGGCGGATCGATACTGAGCTTGCCAAAGGTCAGCACGCTGTCGTTGACCTGTCCTCCGGTGCGGCGCATCACCCCGCGAATGCGCGCCAGCAGTTCGCCCACGCCAAACGGTTTGGTCAGGTAATCGTCTGCGCCGCTGTCCAACGCGGCAATTTTTTCTTCTTCACGGTTGCGCACTGAGAGGATGATGATGGGCACGCTGCTCCAACCGCGCACCTCACGGATCACATCCATGCCGTCGCCATCCGGCAGGCCCAGATCGAGGATCAGCAGATCGGGGCGATGCTGCGTGGTCAGGTCGATCGCCTGCCGGCAGGTTTCGGCTTCGAAGACGGTGAATCCATAGGCGCTGAGCGAGGCGTGCAGAAAATGCCGGATGGCGGTTTCATCATCGGTCACAATGACTTTCAATGCGGTATTTTTCATCCCAGCCGTCCTGTTCACCGGTCAAGCCTGTTCCACGGGAAGGGTGAATGTAAAGGTCGCCCCCGCCCCCGGATTGTTGCGCGCCCAGATGCGCCCACCCTGGGCTTCCACCAGCCCCTTGCAAATGGAAAGACCCAGACCGCTGCCATTGGGCTGGTCAGATCGGGTGATGCGGAAGAATTTTTCAAATACCGTTTCCAGGTATTCATCGGGTATGCCCGGGCCTTCGTCGCGGACGCTGATCTCGGCGAATGGACCGGTGGATTGCGCAGCGATGGTGATGATTCTGGTCGCAGGCGAGTATTTGCATGCATTTTCAACCAGGTTGATTAAAACCTGGCTGGTCAGGGTGGAGTCGCCCATTAGGTTGGGAAAATCTTGAGGTATCTGAATGGAGACGGGACGGTCGCACAGATTTCCTGGTAATTGTTCCATCACGGCGCCGATCAAATCCGCGAGATCAAAGGCTTCGCGGCGTGCTTTGACCGCGCCGGCTTCCAGGCGAGTCATTTCCAGCAGGTTTTCCACGAGGCGGTTGAGGTGATTGGCCTGGTTGGTCGCGGTATCCAGCAGTTCCATGCGGATTTTGGGGTCCAATTCAAACTGCTCATCGGAAGCATTTTCCGATACCGCCAGGCTGGTGAGCACACCCGTGATGGTGCTGAGCGGGGTGCGGAATTGGTGCGAAATGGAGTTGAGCAGCGCGGTTTGCAGGCGTTCGGTGGAGCGCAGCTTTTCGGCCTGCAGGGCTTCCTCGGCGAAGCGGGCGCGTTCCACCGCCAGCGCGGAAAGATTGGCGAATCCTTCCAGCAAGGTGCGCTGCCCGGATTCGAGAAGGGTTTGCCCATTTTGCAAGCGCAGTCCCAACACACCCACCACACCGCGGGCGGTAACCAGCGGGACGAAATGCAGCGCTGAACCCGCCAGAGTGTTGGTGCCCTGTCCGGCCATCTGCCCGTGTTGATAACACCAGTCTGCGACCGCCAGATCTTCCTCCGACAGGTTCAGGGAGGGGCTGGAGCCGCGCACCGTCAACCCGCTGTGTTCGGGCAGGATGGTGGCGGTTTCACACGAGAATGTGGCCAGCAGATTGCGCTGGATGGTTCCCAGCACATCTTCCAGGTTGACCGCGCCAGTCAACTCACCGCTGAAACGGTTGAGCGCCTGGGTCTGCCGTTCGCGGTTGCGCAGCGCATCCACCTGGTCGCGCAGGAGCGAAGCCAGGTTGCTGATGATCAGGCCGACTGCCAGCAGGCCGATGAAGGTGATGATGTATTGCGTGTCGCTCACATTGAGCGTATAGCGCGGTTCAATGAACATGAAGTCGAACTCCAGAACGCCAAGAAATGAGTTCAACATGGCTGGGCCGCGGCCAAAGTACAACGCAGCGATGACCACACTGGCCAGATACAACATTTCCAGGTTGGTGGGCTCGAGGAAGGGAAAGATAACAATGCCGACCAGGGTTGTTAACACCACCAGGGCGATGCTGAAAAAGTAACGGTGAATGGGGCGGTGGGGCAGCCAGCGTGAAAAAGATACCGGCTCCAGGTTCTGCTGGTCTTCGGTGATCACATAGACATCCACGCCGCCGCTTCTGCGCAGTATCTCTTCGAGCACAGAGCGCTGGAAGAACAACGGCAGCCCTTTTCGCTGCGGCCGGCCGGCTACAATCTTGGTGATGTTATGCTCGTGACAGAAATCCAGAATTTCATCGGTCACCGAGGTGCCAGGAACGCGAAACACGCGCGCGCCCAGTGATTCGGCCAGGCTGAGATTGTGCTGGATCCTGTCGCGGTTTTCTTGCGGCATGGCCAGATGGCCGGGGGTTTCCACAAACAGGACAAACCATTCAGCGCCTATCTCATCCGAAAGACGGCGGCCGGCGCGGATGAGGCGTTCGGCTAGGGGGTGCGAGGAGATGGAAACCAGGATACGCTCTCCAGCTGGCCAGGGGCCAGGGATGGCGCGCGCGTGCATATAGGTGCGCATCTGGTCGTCCACCCGCGTGGCGGCGCGACGCATGGCGATCTCGCGCAGGGCGGTCAGATTGCCTTTGCGGTAGATTTTCTCGATAGTGCGCAGGGCCTGATCAGGTACATAGACCTTGCCCTCCTTGAGGCGCTGCAACAGTTCGTCGGAAGGCAGGTCCACCAGCTCAATTTCATCCGCCTCATCCAGAATGCGGTCGGGCACCGTATCGCTGACCGCCACGCCGGTGATTTGCTGGATAAGGTCATTCAGGCTTTCAAGATGCTGAATGTTGATGGTGGCATACACATTGATGCCGGCTTCCAACAGCTCCATCACATCTAGGTAACGCTTGGGGTGACGCATCCCAATGACATTGCTGTGCGCCAGGTCATCCACCAGGGCAAGCCCAGGCCGGCGGGCCAGTAATCCATCCAGGTCGAGTTCGCTGTGCGGCTGACCGTTGTGTTCAATCTCCACCACGGGCAGGCGGTCCAGGGAGGCGGCGAGCGCTGCGGTCTCTTTGCGCCCGTGGGTATCCACGATGCCGATGACCACGTCGCGCCCTTCTTCCTTGCGCTGCAGGGCGGCTTCGAGCATGGCATAAGTTTTTCCGACCCCGGCAGCGTATCCGAGGAAGATTTTCAGCTGCCCGCGCGGGGCGCTGCGGATCGCAGACTCGGGGGAGGCGCTTTCGGGGTCGGAGCCAGGGTGAAGCATGATACTTCGATTTTACTTCACCACATAGGGCACTTCAACAATCACAATATTCTCCCGGTTGAGCAGCACTTTGCGCAAGGTCTCAGAGGTGCGCGCATGCAGGATATTGGTCCAGGAGGATTGCGGCACAAATTGCGGCACAACGATGGTGATCAGCTCATTCTGTTTGGTGTTTTCTTCGATGCGGGCGATGAACTCCATCAGGGGTTCAGCAAACAGCCGGTAGGGTGAATTGAGGATGACCAGCCGGTAGCCTTCGCCCCAGGCTTCCCATTTGGCTTGAATTTTCTCGGCTTCCAGCGGATCGACCGAGACGTGCACGGCGGTCACATCGTCCGACAGGCTGCGCGCAAATTGCAAGGCGCGCAGTGTGCCCTGGTGCACCCCGCCGATCGGGATAATGACACGGTTGCGTTTGACGGTGATGCGGGTGGTCGGGTTGTTCAACGAAAGCTGGCGGGCCAGGTTCTTATAGTGGTGATGGATGGCAAAGAAAATGCTGACCAGTACTGGGGTCAGGACGATAACCGCCCATGCGCCGTCCTTAAATTTGGTCACCCCAAAGACGATCATTACGATGGCGGTGCAGACCGCTCCAAAACCGTTGATGATCATCTTGGTCAACCAGTGCCGATCGTATTTCACCACAGAGCCGGGCTCTTTGATTTCCTCACCTGGTTTCAGGTGACCGGATTTCCACCAGCGGCGGGCCATGCCAGATTGGGAAAGGGTGAAAGACAGGAACACACCGATGGCATACAATGGGATCAGGCGGGTGACAGAAGCCTGGAAGAGAATGATCAGCAGGCTGGCGATGACCGCCAGCGCGATGATGCCGCGCGAATACACCAGGCGGCTGCCGCGGTAGGTCAATTGGCGGGGCAAAAAGCCGTCGCCGGCATGCAGCGCGCCCAGGCGTGGGAAGTCGGCAAAGGCCGTGTTAGCAGCCATCACCAGAATAATGGCTGTGCCCGCGATCAACGCCAGGTATAACGGTCCTTGACCATTAAAGATAGTGCGGGCTATTTGCGAAATGACCGTTTCCACCTCGGAAGGCGTGGCGCCCACTTTTCCAGCCAGGAAGGTAATGCTGAGGAAAAGTGAACCTAAAATGAACGACATGATGATTAAAGTGATGCCTGCGTTGCGGCTGCGCGGTTCTTTGAATGCGGTAATTCCATTGGATATGGCTTCAATGCCGGTCAAAGCGGCGGTTCCAGACGAGAAGGCGTGCAGCAATAAGAACGGGGTGACGGCAACCAGTTCGTGACTGAGATGCACCTCAGGCGGATTGGGGACCATGCCGAGAGAACCGGTGAAGTAACGCAGGAACCCAATGCCAACCGTCACGAACATGGTGATCACAAAGAAATAAGTCGGAATGGCAAAGGTGACGCCGGATTCCTTAACCCCGCGCAGGTTGATAACCATGATAAAGAAAACCAGC
>JACRAG010000226.1 GCA_016213455.1 Anaerolineae bacterium
GCTCTCCACGGGGCTCGGTTTGATTTCACCGCTGATCCTGCGCACTTTGATCGATGTCACCCTGCCGCAAAAGGATATCAACCAGCTGATTCTGTTGAGCCTGGGGCTGCTCATTCTGCCGTTGATTTCCGGATTTATCTCGGTGTTCATGCGGCGCACCAGTGCGCAGGTGGGCGAGGGTGTCATTTTTGACCTGCGGCGCTCTCTGTTCGCCAATTTGCAGCGTATGTCGCTGCGTTTCTTCACCAACACGCGGGTGGGCGAGTTGATGAGCCGCCTGAACAATGACGTGGTCGGCGCGCAGAACGCTGTTGCCAACACCCTGGTGGGCATTGTCACCAACCTGGTGCAAACCGTTGCCGTGCTGGCGGTGATGCTGGCGCTGGATTGGCGCCTGACCATCGCCAGCCTGTTAATTATGCCGTTCTTCATTCTGGCAGCGCGCATCCTGGGCAACCGGCTGCGCCTGATTGCGCGCGAGCAGCTGGAAGCCATAGCGCAGATGAATGCCATGATGAATGAAACCCTGAATATCGGCGGGGCGCTGCTGGTCAAGCTGTTTGGGCGCAAACAGCTGGAAGTGGAGCGGTTTACCGATCGCGCGCAGCAGGTGCGTGATGTGGGCGTTAAGCGCGCCTTCACCGGCTCGCTCTTCTTTGCCGCCGTCGGGTTGTTGAGCGCGCTGGGTGCGGCGATGATTTATGGGTTGGGGGGATACTTTGTCATTCAAGGCGCGCTGGGCATCGGCACGATTGTGGCTTTTGGCTCCTACCTGAACAACCTGTACGGTTCGCTGCAGGGGCTGGCGAATGCTCCAGTGGAATTTGCGACATCGATGGTCAGTTTTGAGCGCGTTTTCGAAGTGATTGACCTGCCGGTCGAGCTGGGAGAAAAACCGGACGCGGTCCTATTGCAGGATGTACAGGGGACCCTGGCATTTGAAGATGTTTCCTTCATGTATCAGGACGGTGATGAAAACCTGCTGAGCGAAGTGCGCCGCTACGGCAGCATGGACCAGGTGGAGGCTGTGCTTTCGGGGAAACGACGCAACGGCAGCGAGAAAGAACAGGATAAAGAGGAACCCGAAGCCCCGCAAAGTCAGGCGCGCGGCATGGCGCTGGAACATGTCAGCTTTGTGGCGCACCCTGGCAACCTGGTGGCGCTGGTGGGGCCAAGCGGAGCAGGGAAGACGACGCTGACATACCTGATTCCACGCCTGTACGATCCATCCGAGGGGCGCATCACATTGGATGGAATCGATTTGCGTGATGTCAACCTTGATTCGCTCTCGACACAGATCGGCATGGTCACGCAGGAGACCTACCTTTTCCACGATACGATCCGCACCAACCTGCAGTATGCCAGGTTGAATGCGACGCAGCAGGAACTGGAAGATGCTTGCCGGGTCGCCAATATTGACCACTTCATCCGCGAGCTGCCGGATGGCTACGATACGATCGTCGGCGAACGTGGTTATCGCCTGAGCGGCGGCGAAAAACAGCGCCTGGCGCTGGCGCGCGTGATCCTCAAAGATCCACGCCTTCTGGTGCTGGACGAAGCGACCAGCAGTTTGGACAGTGAATCGGAGGCGTTGATCCAGGATGCGCTAAAACAGGTGATGGCGGGGCGGACGACGATCGCCATTGCCCACCGCCTGAGCACCATTCTTGCGGCGGATTTGATCCTGGTGATCGATCGCGGTCAGGTGGTGGAGCGGGGTACGCATGCCGAACTGCTGGCTGTGAACGGCGTGTATGCCAACCTTTACCGCACGCAGTTCAACAAACAAAGCGAAAGCCCGGCTTAATGCCATTGCCTGGATTGAACCAGGCGGTTGCAGGTCGGTGAAACTTTTAGCAAATCCTTGCGCTATATCAATACAGCGGAAAGCTTCATCCTCGAAGACTTTTCCCTATCTTCCATTGGTTTCATTGGGGAGCAAGGCATGTTCAAGAAAATACTCTGCGTGCTGCTTTTTCTATTCCCGGCATTGTTTCTGAGCACGTCTGCTGCGATTTCATCTTCCGATCCCCAACAGGAGATCGACTTTGGCGCACTGGATGCCTGGATCACCGGGCAGATGGGTCAGCACGGCATCCCTGGCATTGCGCTGGCGGTGACGCGCGGCGAAGAGATCCTCTACATGAAGGGCTACGGCACCGCCGGACAGGGTCGCCCGATGACTCCCCAGACTCCTCTGTACATCGGGTCACAAAGCAAATCCTTCACCGCGCTGGCAATTGCGCAGCTGGTGGAGCAGGGCAAGGTGGATGTGGCGCTTCCGGTGCAAAGCTACATCCCCTGGTTCCGCGTGGCAGATGAACAGGCCAGCCGGACCATTACGCTGAGCCACCTGCTGCACCACAACTCCGGCCTGTCTGAATCGGGATTCTCCAAAGTTCTACCTGACGAGGCCACGATTGAAGATGTGGTGCGTGCGCTGGCAGAGGCGAAATTAACCCAACCGGTCGGCGCCACCATGCAGTATTTTAATTACGGCTATGACGTGCTCGCGCTGGTGGTTGAGCAGGTGTCCGGTCAATCCTACGCCGATTATGTGCAGACGCACATTTTTGACCCGCTGCAGATGAGGAATTCCTACACCGATCCGGTATTGGCACGAAGTGATGGGCTTTCACAGGGGTACAGCCGCCTGTTTGGCTTCACTATTCCACGCCAGCAGCCGCACAGGGTCTATGAATTGGGGGCAGGTTATCTCATGTCCTCAGCGGAAGACCTGGCACATTATGCGATTGCCATGAACAATGATGCCGTGTACCAGGGCGCAGCCCTGCTCCAGCCAGACGGCATTCAAACCCTGTTCTACCCTGTATATGGGTATGGCTGGGGTTGGTTCATCGCGCCGGACCATATCTTTCACGGCGGCGCGAATGAGACCTTCAAAACGTTCGTAGATTTGTATCCCAGCAAAGATATTGGCATCGTTCTGTTGTTGAACCAGGGCTACATGTTTGATTCGTATTTTTCCTCTGATCAAATCTTCGGCGGTGTGGAAGACATCATACTTGGCCGGAACAACGATCCGCCGTTCAAAGGACTGTCACCGCGTTGGATGGGACACATCATGGGGCTGTTTGTGCTGGGCTTGACCATTTTCCAGGTACGCAATTTACTCGGCCTGCGCCATTGGCGGGTGCGAGCAAGCCGGTGGACACGCCGCAGGAAGGAGGAGGATATCCTGATCAATTTCCTCATCCCTTCGGTAATGATTGCCATCATCGTCTGGCAGGTGAAAGGGTTCTTTGGTTATCGGGTGAATTTGACCTACCAGTTGTTGATTCTGTTGCGTTTTACCCCGGATATTGCCTTCCTGTGCCTGATCGGCACTCTGCCAGATTACATCGCCGGATTGACCAAACTGGCATGGGTTCTTGCCGGAAAGGTGAAGCCGTCAGCATGAAGATACGATTTCCAGATTTGCTGAGTGTGCAAGACCTTGCCAGGATGACATCTGAACTGGGTGAGGGATGGGGGGCGCCGCACTGCGCCCGGTTGCTGAGGTTGATCGGCCTCATCGGTGCGGGCCTGGCATATGATGCCGAAGCGCTCACTGCTGCGGTGTATCTGCACGATTGGGGCGCTTTTCCTGCATTTCGCCAGCCGGGAGTGAACCATGTGACGCGATCCAGGGAGGTGGTGGAGTGTGAGGTTCTGCCACGCCTTGGATGGTCTGCAGACCGGCGCGCCCGGGTGTTGGAAGCCGTGGAAAAACATGATTACCGCGACCCGCGCCCAATCGTTTCGATCGAAGCTGTGCTCCTTCGTGAAGCGGATATGCTGGATTTGATCGGGGCCATCGGCATGGCAAGAGAGTTCGCCTGGGGGCCAAATGATCTGGCGGTGTGCTTGACACGCATTCTCTCCAGGCGGGAGGCAATGCAGGGTCTTTTCACTCTGCCGGAGGCGGCACGCATGGCGGAGGCGCGTTTTGCACATATGGACGCATGCCTGAGCTGGTTGCGGGATGAAGGCCTGGAGCTACCCACCATTGGAAAGGGTTGAGATTGTGGTGGATCAGATGGACGCGGAACCTAAAACGCAAGTTAGTATGAGGTCTATCGCGAGAGCTGTGCTGGCTCCGCTGGCCTTTTTCTCGTTGGTGTTTCTGCTCGCCGGGCGCTGGGATTTCTGGCAGGGATGGGTGTACCTGGGCGTGAACCTGGTTGTGTTGATCCCCATGGCGATTGCCGCCTCCAGAGATCCGGGCATGATTGAAGAGCGCCTGAATCCAAGGGAGGGCATGAAGAGCTGGGACAAATTGTACTTTGGCATGACCGTCCCGCTGTATATTGCTGCGTTGGTGCTTGGGGGGCTGGCAGGGCGCTTTGGCTGGCTGACGCAGATCCCGCTGGCGTTGTATTGGGCCAGCGTGGGGGTCTACCTGACTGGACAGGCGATTTTCTTGTGGGCGCGCTTCACCAACCGTTATTTTTCCAGCGTGGTGCGGATTCAAACCGACCGGGGGCAGACGGTTTGCAGGGATGGTCCGTATCGATTTGTGCGGCACCCCGGGTATGTGGGTGGTTTCTTGTTCACCCTGACTTCCGGAATTATTCTGGGTTCGTGGCTTTCCTTCATCCCTCAGGTTGTCGCGGCGGCTATGATCTTCTGGCGTACTGCGCGGGAAGACCAGACCTTGATGGCAGAACTGCCGGGTTACGTGGATTATGCGCAGAAAACGCGTTTTCGCCTGATTCCCGGCATCTGGTAGGATCACCAGACTGTAGATCGATAGTTTACACATATCTTTTTCTTGGGACTGACATTAGCATGGCAACTTTTATCATTTTATGGTTAGGGCAGCTGGTTTC
Source organism: Anaerolineae bacterium (assembly GCA_016213455.1). GTDB lineage: Bacteria > Chloroflexota > Anaerolineae > Anaerolineales > Anaerolineaceae > Anaerolinea. The sequence goes on from JACRAG010000226.1 coordinate 4,833, forward strand.
GTTGTTTGGCACGGCCATGTCGCGCTTTGGGCTGACCATTTGGGCTTATCAGCAAACCGGACAGGTTACCACTTTGGCGTTGATGGGCTTTTTCAACAGCCTGGCTTACGTGCTTTTCAGCCCGCTCGCCGGGGTGGTCGCCGATCGCTATTCGCGAAAATGGGTAATCATCCTGGCTGATCTGGGCGCGGGACTGGTGACATTGGGGCTGCTGCTGCTTTATCGTGCGGGGGGACTGCAAATCTGGCACCTGTATTTGGGTGGTGTGATAACCAATGCGTTGGGTGCTTTTCAGGAACCAGCGTTTGGTGCGTCGGTGAGCATGTTGGTGCCGCGCAACCAATTGACCCGCGCCAATGGAATGCTTTCTCTGGCAAACGATGGCGCGCATATGTTTGCGCCGATGCTGGCTGGGGCGCTACTGCTGCCGCTTGGCATTGGCGGGATAATGACGATCGATGTGGTTACCTGCCTGGCAGCCGTGACGACCGTGCTGCTGGTGACTATCCCGCAGCCGGTTCAATCCCGCGCGACCACACCCAGGGGCTTCGCCAACCTGTCCTTTGGTTTTCGTTATATCTCTCGGCACGTAGGTTTGCTGGGAATCCTGTTGATCTTTACCGGCATCAATTTCTTCGCCGCCGTCACATATTTTGGCGTCATGCCAGCCATGATCCTGTCTCGCAGCGGTGGGAATGCGGCTGTATTAGGGCTGGTGCAATCTGTATTGGGCATTGGCGGGGTGGCAGGCGGCGCGTTATTGACCCTTTGGGGCGGTCCCAAGAACCGGGTGAAGGGTTTCCTGCTCTCCACCGCGGCTTCCTTCCTCCTGGGTGATCTGCTCTTCGCGATTGGCAGGTCACCTGCTGCGTGGGTTGGTGCAGCATTTGCGTCAGCCGTCTTCCTGCCCTTTCTCTTGAGCTGCTATGAGGCAATCTGGCAGTCGACGGTACCGCATGATGTGCAAGGCAGGGTGTTTTCGGCGAAGAACATGCTCCAGATCGGCAGCATGCCGTTGGGATATTTGATGGCGGGGTTCTTGGCGGACCGCATTTTTGAACCTGCCATGCAGCCGGGCGGGCTGCTGGCTGACTCGTTGGGTTGGCTGGTCGGTACAGGGCCGGGCGCGGGAATGGGCTTGATGTTCGCGTTGACCTGTGTTTTAGGCACAGGCCTGTGCCTGTTGGGTCTGGCATTTCCGGCGGTGCGCAATGTGGAGGCGGAAAGCATTCCGGTGAAAGCTGGGTGAGGAATAAAAGGCTTTCAATCGTGGATTAATCAAAGAGGCTGTCCGGACTTGATCACGGACAGCCTCTTGGGTTTGAACAATGGATCAACGCCTGCGGCGGAAGAGCAGATTGATCAGGCCGAGGAGGACGCCTGCTGCCGCGCCAAATGCCAGCGCCTGTTTGGTGGTCATCATCACCTGGCTGTCGTTCAAGGTGGCTTCACCACGCGAATTGAGAATTAAGATGGCGCTGTTGGTGAC
>JACRAG010000227.1 GCA_016213455.1 Anaerolineae bacterium
ATGTGAAACTGGCAGCTGATATTGAAGTTTCTGAGACGCAAGTTCTGGTGAAAGGCGAGAGTCAGATCCCCAAGACAGCCGGTCGTATCCGCAGGGTATGGTTGGAACCGGATAATCCGCTGGCTTATCCTCCCACCGTGCAGGCGATTCTCAATGCGGAATTGATCCTGGTGGGGCCGGGCAGCCTGTATACCAGTATTTTGCCGGATTTGCTGGTACCGGACATTGCCGCCGCGCTGCGGGTAAGCCGGGCGATGAAGTTCTTTGTGTGCAATGTGGCGACCCAAAAAGGCGAGACGGAAGGTTTCGATTGCCTGGATCATATTCGCGTGATCGAAAAGCATATTGGCGGTGATATATTTGACCTGGTCATCTGCAACAGCGCCACAACAACGCCGCTGCCCGAAGGGGTTGAATGGGTGAGGTCCAGCGATGCGCTAGAGAGCGCGTACCCGATCTATTGCACCGATCTGGTGGATCGTTCCAGTCCCTGGCGGCATGATCCACTGCGTCTGGCGGAAGCCGCCATGGACCTCTTTTTTGAGCGCACCGGACCGCTGCCCATGCGCGAACAGAGCGGGAACTCCGATTCAGACCACCGTTGATTTGTGAATTTCGTTTATAATTAGCATGTTGTAGGTGTCCGGGAATTGATTCCCCAACCATACAGTTAAATTCAAAACGGTTAAACCATGCGCGAGCATGCATTTTAATCTGCAAATCCTTTTGAGGAGGTTTGTTCAATGGCTACGAAAATTGGTATCAATGGTTTCGGTCGTATCGGGCGCCAGGTGCTCAAGGCAATCTTGGAGCGCTACCCGACCGAGTTGGAAGTCGTGGCAGTCAACGACCTGTTCGACGCCAAGACCAATGCTCACCTGTTCAAGTACGACTCGAACTACGGCATCTTCGACGGCACCGTGGAAGTCTCCGGGTCTGACCTGGTGATCAACGGCAAAACCGTCAAAGTGCTGGCTGAAAAAGAACCCGGCAAACTGCCCTGGAAAGACCTGGGCGTGGACATCGTGATTGAGTCGACCGGCATCTTCACCGACGCCAAGGGCGATCCCGCCAAGGGAAAAGCCGGCGCCAATGCGCATATCGAAGCCGGTGGCGCCAAGAAGGTCATCATCTCCGCTCCCGCGAAGAATGAAGACGTGACGATCGTGTTGGGCGTCAACGAGGGCAAATACGACCCCGCCAAGCACCACATCCTCTCCAATGCCTCCTGCACCACGAACTGCCTGGCCCCCGCTGCCAAGATCGTGCATGAGAAATTTGGCATCGTCAACGCCGTGATGACCACCATCCACAGCTACACCAACGACCAGGTCATTCTGGACCAGGGCCACAAAAAAGAAATGCGCCGCTCTCGCGCCGCCGGCCTGAATATCATCCCCACCACCACCGGCGCCGCCAAGGCAGTTGCCCTGGTGATCCCCGAACTCAAGGGCAAATTCGACGGCTATTCGCTGCGCGTTCCCACCCCCACCGTCTCGGTTGTGGACTTCACCGCTCTGGTTGAGAAACCCACCAGCAAGGAAGAATTGAACGCCATCTTCACCGAAGCCGCCAACGGCGCCCTCAAGGGCATCCTGGGCGTCACCACCGGTGAATACATGGATCCATTGGTCTCCATGGACTTCAAAGGCGATCCGCGCTCATCCATCGTTGACCTGCCCTCCAATATGGTGATGGGCGGCACGCTGGTCAAGGTTGTGACCTGGTACGATAACGAGTGGGGTTACTCCTGCCGCACCGCCGACCTGGCGAACATGCTGGCGAAGTCGCTCTAATCCGACCATTCGCCGAACGCAATCGCGACGGCAATGTGATATGAACCCGGGCGGTCAGGATCAGCATAAAAACTGAACCTGACCGCTTTTCTGGGCCTGGCTTTTCGGGGAGATAAAAGGAATGCCGGGGTGGTTTTGAGGGGATTTTTCTGGAGGAATCATGTTCAACAAGAAATCGGTTCGCGACATTGATGTGAAGGGCAAGAAAGTGCTTGTGCGCGTGGACTTCAACGTCCCGATCAAAGAAGGTGTGGTTCAGGACGACACCCGTGTGCGCGCTGCGCTGCCGACCATTCAATACCTGCTCGATCAAGGCGCGTCGGTGATCCTGTTTTCGCACCTGGGACGCCCCAAGGGTGGTCCGGATCCCAAGTATTCGATGAAGCCGGTTGCCGATTACCTGGGTAAATTGATGGGCAAACCGGTTAAATTCGCCGAGGATTGCGTGGGTGAGGCTGCGGAAACAGTGGCTGCCGGTTTACAGCCGGGTGACGTGCTGGTGCTGGAAAACACACGCTTCCATCCTGAAGAAGAAAAGAACGATCTGGATCTGGCCAAGAAGATGGCTGCCCTGGCCGACGTGTTCGTGAATGACGCATTCGGCAGTGCGCACCGCGCGCATTCTTCGACCGAAGGTGTGGCGCGCTTCCTGCCGGCTGTGGCAGGCTTCCTGATGGAAAAAGAAATCCAATACCTCTCGCAGGCCATCGAAGACCCCAAGCGGCCCTTTGTGGCCATCCTGGGCGGCGCCAAAGTCTCTGACAAGATCGGCGTGATCAAAAACCTGCTGACCAAAGCAGATGCTATTTTGATCGGCGGCGGAATGGCCAACACTTTCTTCAAAGCCCAGGGCTACCCGATGGGCAAGTCCTTGGTGGAGAGTGAAGTGCTGGACCTGGCAAAAGAGCTGCTCGCGTTGGGTGGCACCAAGCTGCGCCTGCCGGTGGATGTGGTGGTCGCTTCTGCGATGGAAGAAGGCGCAGAGACCAAAGTCATGCCGGTTGGCCCGATCCCCGATGACATGATGATCCTGGACGTTGGCCCCGATACGGTGGCGGCTTACGGCAAGGTGATTCATAGCGCGGCGACGGTGGTTTGGAACGGCCCGATGGGCGTGTTTGAGGTTTCGACCTGTGCCAAGGGCACGTTTGGCGTGGCAGAAGCGATGGCTGCCAGCCAGGCAGTGACCATTGTGGGCGGCGGCGACTCAGCTTCGGCGATCCAGAAATCCGGCCTGGCTGACAAGATCACCCACATCTCCACGGGCGGCGGCGCTTCGCTGGAAATGTTGGAAGGCCTGGTGCTGCCGGGCGTGGCCGCACTGCAGGATAAGTAAATTGATTGAAACAGGGCAGGTCGGGCGCAGACTCGTCAAACCTGCCCTGTTTTCTCTGGACAAATCGGTCGGTCTGCGGTAGAATTCCCGGTCGCGACTGTTGAACTTATTTGGAGGATCTGTAAGTTGGCGAACATTAAGTCACAAATTAAACGTAATCGACAGAACGAGAAACGCCGCGTCCGCAACCGCGTCTTCCGTGGTCAGGCTCGTACTTTCGTTGCCAAAGCTCGTACTGCTCTGGAAACGGGCACCGGTGAAGATACCAAAGCGGCCGTTTTGGAAGCCGTTTCTGCTCTTGATCGTGCTGCAACCAAGGGTGTCATCCACAAGAATAACGCCGCTCGCCGCAAGAGCCGCCTGATGAAGCGCCTTGCAGCCTTGGCAAAGTAATCCTTGTTCGATCCCCGGACTGGTTTCCGGGTGAGCTTTGTCGCTACAAGAACCGCCCTTCAGAAGGGGCGACGGCAGCGGGAGATAAAACTCCCGCTTTTTTCATTAACATGAAATGCCCGCAGGATGCTTCCGAGGGGCGTTTCAAATGGAGATCTCATGTTTGAGACCGAGCAAAATCTGGTTGAGCAAAAAATCCTGGCTTTTTGCCGGGAAAACGGTTTGCCCGAGCCCAAACTGACCTGGGGATGGATCCCTTTCAACGGTCATTGGGGCATTGCCACCTCGTTTTTTCAGCTGGCTGCTGAAGAGGCGCGAGTCAATGGCGTAAAGGCAAATGTCGGGTTACGAGCCAACCAGATTGCCGAACAATGCGCCGCGTATCTGGGTATTCCGGCGGGTTTTGAACGCGTTGAGGCAGTGAAGGGTTATCTGAACCTGTATTTCTCGACCGCGGAATATGCTCGGACTGTGCTGGAGACGGTGCTGGCACAAGGCATTCACTTCGGCGATGGCGAGGCCAAGCACGAACGTGTGATGGTGGAATTTTCACAGCCCAACACGCACAAAGCATTCCATGTGGGCCATTTGCGCTCTGCCATTTTGGGCGACACCTTGTGCCGCATCCTGGACAGCGCGGGTTACGATGTGGTGCGCGCCAATTATCCGGGTGACATTGGTCTGCATGTGATCAAATGGCTGTGGAATTACATGAAATTCCACATGGGCGAGAAGCCTGAAAAAGACATTACCCGCTGGGTGGGTGACCTGTACGCCGAAGCCAACCGCCGCATAACGGAGTCTCCGGAGCTGGAAAGCGAAGTGCGCGCGCTGTATGCCCGCTGGGATCAGCGGGACCCGGATGTGGTGAAGTTGTGGGAAGAGACCCGGCAGTGGTCGCTGGATGGATTCAACGAGATGTACGAGAAACTCGATATCCTTTTCGATACCTACTACTTCAACAGTATGGTTGAACACTCCGGCAAGCGGGTGGTGGATGAGTTGATTGCGCGCGGGATTGCACAGGACGAGCGCCCTGATGGCCCGGTGATTGTCAAGATTGACGAGAAGCTGGGTCTGGAGCAGGAAAAATACCGGGTGCTGGTGGTGCTGCGCTCAGACAACACCGCCCTGTATGCCACCGAAGACCTGGCGCTGGCGATCCGCAAATTCTCGGATTACCCGGATCTTGTTCGGTCTTATTATGTGGTGGATGTACGCCAATCCCTGCATTTTCAGCAGGTCTTCAAGACCCTGGAAATTGCCGGTTACCCGTGGGCTGACCGCTGTCAGCATGTGCCATATGAACTGGTGACGCTGCCTGGCAATGTGGTGATGGCTTCGCGGGAAGGTACCGTGGTGCTGCTCGAAAACCTGATCAGCGAGGCGGTGCAACGCGCGCTGCAGGTGGTGGAAGAGAAGAACCCGGAGTTGGACGCTGAGACCAAGCTGGCTGTTGCCCGGGCTGTCGGCCTGGGGGCGATCAAATACCCCATGCTGGCGCGCGAAAATGCCAAGATTGTCACCTTTGATTGGCAATCTGCTCTGGACTTTAACGGGCAGGCAGCCCCCTATATCCAGTATGCGCATGTGCGCGCCAACAGTATTTTACGCAAGGCAGGCGTTCAGAAGGACATCCCGGTTTCCGCGATGGATTATCCGCTGGCGCCTTCCGAGGTTCAACTCATCGAGTTAATCTCGCGCTTCCCCAAGGAAGTGCAGCGTGCAGCCGCGGAAATGAAGCCGCTGCATATCGCCAACCTGGCTTACGATCTGGCCAAGCGCTTCACGGATTTCTACAATGAATGCCCGGTGCTGATTGCTGAAGAACCGGTGCGCAGCGGGCGCTTGCGCCTGGTCGCGGCAGCGCGACAGGCGCTGTTCAACAGCCTGCGACTCCTGGGCATTGACGCTCCGGAGGCTATGTAATGTGTGGTATACACCCCTTCCTGTTTGAAGGGGTGTATTTTTCAACTGCGTCGGATTTTTTGAGAAGGAGTGCGATCAAATTATGACCCCCATTCGAACGATCATCATGGGCGCTGCGGGACGTGACTTCCACAATTTCAACGTCTTTTTCCGCGACAATGCAGACTACGAAGTCGTGGCTTTCACTGCCACGCAGATCCCCAATATTGATGGGCGGAAATATCCGGCTGAACTGGCTGGAAAACTGTATCCGCAGGGTATCGCCATTTACCCCGAGAGCGATCTGGTTTCCCTGATTCGCGAGAAGAAAGCCGACCAGGTTGTGTTTGCATACAGTGATGTGCCCCACGAGTATGTCATGCACAAAGCCTCGATCGTGATGGCAGCCGGCGCGGATTTCCGCCTGATGGGCCCTGGAACCACACAGATCAAGTCCACCAAGCCGGTTGTGTCGGTTTGCGCAGTGCGCACGGGTTCCGGCAAGAGCCAGACCACCCGCCGTGTCTCCTTGATCCTGCGCGAGATGGGCTACAAAGTAGCCGCCATTCGCCATCCCATGCCCTATGGCGACCTGGTCAAACAGGCTGTGCAGCGCTTTGCCGATTACAGCGACCTGGACAAACATGAGTGCACCATCGAAGAGCGCGAGGAATACGAACCGCACCTGGATAACGGCGTGATCGTGTACGCCGGTGTGGATTATGAAAAGATCCTGCGCCAGGCCGAACAGGAAGTGGACATTGTGCTTTGGGACGGCGGCAACAATGACTTCTCGTTCTACAAGTCAGACCTGGCGATTGTGGTTGCCGATCCGCACCGCCCCGGTCACGAGATGACCTACCATCCTGGTGAGACCAATATCCGCCTGGCAGATGTGTTTGTGATCAACAAGGTGGATACGGCTTCACCCGAGAACGTGATTAAGGTACGCAACAACTTGTATGCTGCCAACCCCAACGCGTTGATCATCGAAGGCGCTTACCCGCTCATCGTTGAAGATCCTGCGGCG
>JACRAG010000228.1 GCA_016213455.1 Anaerolineae bacterium
GCGGCTTCTGCGCTCCACCAATTGTGCAGCCAGCAGACGAGTCAACGGCTCTTTGACCAGCACAGCATCTCCAACCACGGTCTGCAAAATGCCAGACCAGAAGATCGGTCCGATCACGGCTGCCTTCTGCAGCACATACCGGTCTTCAGCGCCCAGGCGGTCAATGCGCGCCTGAACCAACCGGGTCAGGTTGCCTTGCAAATCCATCGAGGTCACAGGGCGACTGAGGCACCAGTTGCCGGAGTCGCAATTTTTGATCAGAATTTCCTTGTCGATCATGGACCGCAGAATCTCCACCACATAAAGTGGATTGCCTTCCGAGTTCCGCATCAGGAGTTGTTGCGATTCCTCTGGGAGTGCATCCTCGCCAATGAAATACGTCACAAGCTGCCTGATTTTTTCTTCAGAAAGCGGCCCAAGATTAATTTCCTCAGATAATCCAGGGATCAAATTCAAGAATGACCCCAGGATCTCATCCACCAACGAATCTGGTTCGCGCCGATACACCAAAAAAAACAACAGCGGGTTCTTCTCAACCTGCGGTACACACGAGTGCAGCAGATGAATCGACGATGGGTCGATATTTTCGATATCGTTCAACGCGATGATTGTCGGCTTGTGTGCCGATAATTTTTCCAGCCAGGAAATTAAAACGGTTTGAATCTGCAAGCGCAGCGATTCCGCTGATAGGAAGTCCAATTTACAGCGCAGATCCGCGTTCACTGGCAGCCGCAATAACTCTGCCAGATAGGGGAAATAATCTTCATGCGCTTCACCCCACAGGGTTTTACATTCCTCCAAAAGGGCAGCCGATTGCTCTTCTGGATTCTGCCCATTCAACAGACTCACCCAATTGCTGATCAGTTCAATCCACATGGAATAGGGCATGCTGCGGTTATAAGACCGGCAACGGCTGGTAAGCCACGTCACCGGTTCCTCCAGTGGAGAATCGACGCCATGCGCGTCCGCCAACAATGCCTGCTGGCGCATAATCGATTGCCTGACCTCTCCTAGCAATGCCTGCTTACCAATGCCCGTTTCGCCGGTCACCAAAACCAGGCTGCCCTGTCCCAGGCGCAGCAAATCGACATGTTTCTTCAGCCGTTCCAGCTCTTCTTCACGCCCAACCAAGGGGATGGTATAACCGAACACTTCAATGTTAACTGCGCGCTCCGTTTCCATACGCGCGGAGGTAGGACGGTACACCTCTAGGGGTTGGGAGATCCCCTTCACAGTGATTTGACCTAATGCTTCCCAATTGAACGTTGTCGAAGCCTGCTGGTAGGTACTTTCACTAGCCAGAACGGTGCCCGGTTCAGCGGCGCTTTCCAGCCGCGCCGCCACCGCTATGGCGATCCCCATCGCCGTATCCTCGCGATGCTGGTTCTTGCCGCCAATGCTTGCGACAATCACTTCCCCCGTATTCACACCTACACGCAGTTTGATGCCTCCATTGGGTGTATTCAAACTGCGGTTATAGCGCTCGATCGCATTCAACATATCCAAAGACGCCAGAATAGCCCGCTCTGGATCATCCTCGTTCGCCACGTCCGCGCCAAAGAAAGCGACCAACCCATCTCCCCGGAATTGATCCACAGTCCCGCCATAACGGTAAATTTCCGCCTCCAGCGATACCAACACCCGGTTCATCGTCTCAACCCACAGTTCATTCCCCAGGCTCTCCAGGAGGTTGGTCGAACCGGTTACATCAGCCACAACCACAGTCACCACCCGGCGTTCACCCTCAAGTGGCGACTGAACAACCGCCTCATTGGGAAATACCTCTTCTGCCGCGCCTGGCAATGCCGGCTCGATTTCATTAACCAGGAGCCTGCGGGAGGGTTCGCTTGGATCGAGCGGAACGCCACAATTTCCACAAAACCGATATGCTGGAGGGTTGAGAAAACGACACGCACGACAGGCGCGCGCTAATCGCGTTCCGCACATCCCGCAGAAGCTCATACCATCAGGACTGTCAAATCCACAATTGGCGCAGTTCATAGACAAGAAGGGCGCTTCTGACAAGTTCAAAAGCGCCCTGGATTCTCCTATACAGTTTCCGGTTTATAAAACGTCGAGAGCGGCGCGGAAGCGTTTGGCCATCTCCTCGAGGATCATCACAGCCATCTCAGGCTCTTCCTTTAAAACAGCCAGGAAATCCCAGCGAGGGAGAACCAGACAGACGGTCGGATCAACAGCTACACAGGTCGCCGTGCGCGGACCATCGTCCAAAAGGGCCAATTCACCGAAGAAATCCCCGCCCGCAAGCTGATTCACAATCGACTTGCTGCCATCGGCGCGCTCACGCACAACATCCACTTTCCCTGAGAAAACGATGAAGAAACCCTCACCGCCTTTACCCTGGGTAACAATGGTTGCTCCGCCAGCATACTCACGGTTCACGACCCGTTTGGCCAAAAGTTCAAGCTGTCGGCGGTTCAACGCCTTAAACAACGGCACGTTGAATAAGAACTTTACAATTTCATCCACGCTTGTCATAAAATTCTCCTCTGGTTGAATATCTACATCCTATACGTGCAAATCATTTTAATGTTGCACCAGAATAGTATATCCGCGTTTCAGACAATGAAGTAAAGAATCAGGATAAGCAACTCGATGGCGAAAGCCCAGGCAAACATGGTCCAACTTTCTCGCCTGTTCAATCGTCGCATCGCTGTCTCACCTGCCATGACAACATATGCCAGCCAGATCACCGCGGATACCACCACCGTCACATTGCCCACCAGGGTTCCGACATTCACGTCATTAGAATAATGACCATAAATGCGCACAACAGTCTGGCGAGCTAGAAATATTTCAACCAACCCGATCGCACCTGTCACAAGCCAGACCAGGAAGCCGACCACGATCATCGGCCACCTGGTCACGGCTGGCAGTTCATCTTCGGGTGTTTTAGGCTTGCTCATTCACACCCTCACTTGGTTTATACGCCGCGTAATTTCAGCTCTTCTGCCCGGTGGCAGGCCACAAAGTGGTCGGGGCGCAATTCGCGGAATTCCGGCGTTTTCTCACGGCATACATCCACCGCATATCGGCAGCGTGGATTGAAATAACATCCCTTCGGCGGGTTCGACGGATCAGCCACCTCGCCTTGCATCACAATGCGTTCCGATTGATATTTCGGGTCGGGCTTAGGCACCGATGACATTAACGCTTCGGTGTAGGGATGCAGCGGGTGGTTATATAACTCATCGGACAGAGCCATTTCCGCCACTTTACCCACATACATGACCGCGACGCGGTCGGAAATGTGCTGTACCACGCTCAGGTCATGCGCCACAAACACATACGCCAGGTTCAAGTCGGCCTGCAGATCTTCCAGCAGGTTGAGCGTTTGCGCCTGAATTGACACATCCAGCGCTGAAACCGGCTCGTCGCAAATCACCAGTCGGGGATTGAGTGACAATGCCCGTGCGATTCCGATGCGCTGTCGCTGACCACCGGAAAATTCATGGGGATACCGCCGCAAATGATCAGGCCGCAAACCCACGCGTTCCAGCAACGAAATGATCACCTGTTCGCTGTCCGGCCCGTATTTCCCATGGATAACCATGGGTTCTGCGACAATATCACCCACCGTCATACGCGGGTTGAGCGAATTGACCGGGTCCTGGAAAACCATGGAAATTTCCTGGCGAACCAGTTTCATTTCCGTGGGTTTCAGGTCCATCAAGTTGACGGTCTTGCTTGTACCGTCTTGCGACAATACGCGCGATTTGAACATAATCTCGCCAGCAGTCGGTTCATACAGGCGTAGAATGGACCGGCCAGCCGTTGTTTTTCCACAACCCGACTCGCCGACCAATCCCAGGGTTTCACCGTCACGCACGTAAAAGCTGACGTCATCCACCGCCCGCACATACCCAACCGTCCGGCGCAGCAGCCCCTTTTGAATGGGGAAAAACTTCTTTAGGCCTCTAACCCGCAGAACATAATTATCGTCCGCGGAAGGCGTTTTCATATTGGTTGCCATAGCTGCTTCTGTCATCGTTTCACCTACTCGTAGAGCAAGCAACTCGCCCAGTGGTGCTCGCCAACCGATTGATAGGTCGGCGCGATTTTATCGCACTTGCCAGGCATGAATTTGGGACACCGCGGATGGAAGACGCATCCGTTTGGCAGATGGAATGGATCAGGGACCATTCCTTCAATCGTCGCCAGGCGTTCATTGGTCCGCTTACCCACATGCGGAATGGACTTCAACAAAGCCTGTGTATACGGGTGCTTCGGGTTATAGAACAGATCCACGGTTTTGGCCCGTTCAACCTGCTTGCCCATATACATGACGACGATTTCTTCGGCCATTTCGGCAATGACACCCAGGTTGTGCGTGATGAACATGATGGCCATGTTATAGGTTTTCTGCATGTCACGCATCACATCCAGGATTTGCGCTTCAATCGATACATCCAGGGCGGTGGTCGGCTCATCTGCAATCAGCATTTCAGGCCTGCAGGAGAGCGCAATCGCGATCATAACGCGCTGCCGCTGACCACCGGAAAGCTGGTGCGGATAGCTGTCAACCCGTTCCACCGGTTTGGGAATCCCAACCCGGCGCAGCATTTCAACCGCTTCGTTTCGGGCTTCTTCCTTGGTCATCGAGCGATACTTCATCATCTCTGCAGCCATCTGGTCGCCCACTTTTTGCAGCGGGATCAAGCGGTGCAGGAAGAGCGCCTCATTGATGTGCGTCCCAGCCGTATAAACCGGCGTCAAAGAGCTCATCGGCTCCTGGAAAATCATACCAATTTCGCCACCACGAATCTGGCGGATCACATCGCCGTCAGAGCTCAGCTTTGTAATCTCCAATACTTCGTCACGTTCGTATTTCTTCCCTTCTTTCGCCTTTCGGTGATAAAGAATGGAGCCTGTTGCTACTTTACCGGGTTTGGGAACCATTTGCAAAATAGCGCGCGCAGTGACGGATTTTCCACAGCCAGACTCGCCAATCACACCGACGGTTTGGCCGCGGTTGATCGTCAGGTCCAATCCATCCACCGCTTTGACAATGCCCGCGCGAACATCGAACTGAACGCGCAGATCGGTGATCTCAATCAACTTTTCTGCCATGCCATCCCTCCTAGCGGCCGCCGTAAGGATCCAGCGCGTCACGCAAGCCATCGCCCAGCATATTGAATGCCAGAATGACCAGAATGATGAAAGGAACCGTCCACAACAGCCATGGCGCAAAGCGAATGGCGTAGACAGTGGCTGCTTCTTGAAGCAGAACGCCCCAACTGGTCAGGGGTGGGCGAAGACCCAATCCCAGCCAACTCAAGGATGTTTCCGCAAGGATCATGCCTGGAATTGAAAGGGTCGCAATCACGATCACGTGGCTCATCGTTCCGGGAAGCAGGTGCCGGAACATAATCCGGCTATCGGATGCGCCAGCGCTTTTGGCTGCCAGCACATATTCCCGCTCACGCAAAGACAGGATCAGACCGCGCACCTGCCTGGCCAATCCACCCCAACGCACCAGCGCCAGGATGAGGGTGAGCATGAAATATACGATGATCGGTGAGAAATACTGCGGGATAGCTGCCGCCAGCGCCATAAACAACGGAATATCCGGGAACGCTGCCAGGAATTCGGTGAACCGCTGGACAAACATGTCCACAGCTCCGCCGTAATAACCGGAGATGGCTCCCAGCACACTCCCAAGCACCAGCGTGAGGATCTGTCCGATCAAACCGATCAACAGCGATAAGCGCCCGCCATAAATGATGCGGGAGAAATAATCGCGGCCAGCAGAATCGGATCCCATCAGGAACATAGCCGCTTTAGGATCATCTGTCTTCAAGCCGAACAGGTGAATATCGCCCGGTATAAATCCCCACAGTTTATATGAATCGCCTTTCACAAACAGGCTGACCGGATATTTGACTGCAGGGTTCTCGACAAAAGTTCGCCTGCGAATCGCTTGATCCACCTTGCGCTCGTATTGATACACAAACGGTTGAATCGAGAATTTTCCCTGGTCATCGATGAACCGAATGGTGATCGGCGGCGCTTCTGTGTAACTAGACCGGCGCTCCAGATCGTATGGGGCGACGAATTCCGCGAATAGACAGATCAGCACATACATCGTGAGAAGAATGATGCCGCCGATGACAGCAATGCGGTTCTTCTTAAATTTCCACCAAACCAGACTCCAGTAACTCTGGCTGACCTGTTTGGCTTTCTTGTCAGCAGGACTTAAAGTAGCAGTTGCCATTGCTATGCCTCCTTCGTCAATCAAGCCGGATGCGCGGGTCAACCCAGGCCAGCAACAGGTCCGACAATAAATTGCCGATCAAGAGCAGCAGGGTGAAGAAAACGATGCACGTTCCCGCCATATACATGTCCAGTTTCCGTAGTGAATCCACGAAGATTGGACCGATGGTCGGTAGATTAAGCACCACCGAAACCAGGGCAGAGCCAGTGATGATGCTTGGAAGTGCCTCGGAGCCCAAAATCACGATCAACGGATTAATCGCAATGCGCACGGCGTGTTTCCAGGTAACAGTTACATTCTTCAGACCGCGCGCCCGGGCCGCTTCCACAAAAGGCTGCCCCAATGTTTCCAGCAGGTTGCCGCGCATGATACGGATCAACCCGCCCGTACCGGTCACCGCTGAAATTAATGCAGGGATCCAGAGGTGCTTGAGCAGATCGACCACCCGCGCAAAACTCCAGGGGGCGTCAACAAATTCTTTGGAAAATAATCCAATCACATCTTGATTGAAGACTACAATGGCTATAAATAAGATGATGAGCGCCAGCAGGAAACCTGGCATCCCCAATCCTAGAAAACTAATCGTTGTGATGATCTGGTCGCCCAAAGAATATTGTCGTACGGCTGAATACACCCCCAGGGGTATTGCCAGAACCCACGTAATGATCAGGGATGAAACCGCCAGGATAACCGTCATGGAAATTCGTTCACCCAGCAAATCTCGTACCGGGCGTTCAAATTCAAAGGATTCGCCAAAGTCACCTCTTACAAAGTTTGTAATCCAGGTGAAATAGCGCTCCATGAAGGGTTTATCCAATCCATACCTGGCGCGGTATTCTGCAATACGGTTGTCGGCGCTTCGGTCTCCACGCGCGCGCAACTGTTCAATCTTTTGGGTCAAATAATCCCCTGGCGGGAGCTCAATGATTACAAAGCTCACAAAAGAGACCAGGACGACCATAATGGCCGCGTAACCAAGGCGTCTGATAATGTAGCTGAGCATGGCCCACTCCTTAAATTATTCAATGTGGCGGGCGGTTTTCCCGCCCGCCACATGAACACACATCAGTCAGCGAATTGGCTTCCAGGTCCAACCACCATTGTGCCCCAACCAGGTTACCCGGAGTGGCC
>JACRAG010000023.1 GCA_016213455.1 Anaerolineae bacterium
GGCCAGCCCAACACCCCAAACCCCAAGATTGTCAAGTTACATTGCGAACAGCCGTGAGATTTGGACTCCGGGGTCCTGCAGGTTCGGCGGCTTTACATGGCCTTCTCTTCGATGTCCGCGCTGGACGGCCTGGAGACCGGCTGCAGGCGCTCCAACCCCTGTGAAAACAACCCCAATTGGGCCAGCGCCATCCAGATCAGCAGCGCGGTCACCCCCAGGCGCATCACCCGCACCCAGTTGGCAGCGATCTGCTGCGCCGTGTCGAGCTGGCCCTGGATATCATCGATAATAAGCAGGTACTGTTTCAAAGCGCCGCTGCCTTCACCGGTGGCGGATTGGATGTCCCCGATTTGCTGCGAGAAATTGTCCATCCCGCCCTGCATTTCATCCAGCGAGGTCATAGACTTGCTGATGCTGGCGCCGGCATCTTCCATCGCGGGCGGCAGCGCATCCAGGCTGGAACCCACATCCAGAATGGCGGTCTGCAGCGGCACTTCGGGCTGGTACACAGCCGAGCCAATGAACGGAATCTGGCTCAGGCCGGTCAGGAAGTTGTCCACGGTTTGTGCGGTGGCTGCCGCGGAATCGAGTGCCTGCTGGGTGGAAGCGATGGACTGCGGCAGGTCCTCGCTGAGCAGCTGGGTCATGGCTTCCAGTGCAGGCTGCGAGTCGCTCAGGGCTGTGCCGAGCGCATCCAGGCTGGTTTGCACTGAGCCAAGGCTGGCCTGGGCCTCTTCCAATGAAGTCAGGGCTGCCTCCAGGCCTCCGCTGGTGGCGCTGAGCGTGCGTTCCAGGATGTCAAAGCTGGCGCTGATTCCGGTGGTCACGTCGCCGGCAAAACGGCCGATGAGCGACAGCCCGGTGATACTGATTGCCAGGCCGATCAGGGCGGTGAGGATGAGCAGAATACCAAACGCGCGTTTCATGAGCAGTTTCATCGATCGATTCCTTGCGATGCAGGGTGTGGTTCAGGCAGTCTGCGCCGGCGGGACGACAAGTTGAATGCCGGCGCGGTTCAATTCATCCAGGGCGTACTTGCGCAACAGCACTTCGGCGGCGCGCTGCTTGCCTGCCTGGGTGCGCGCGGTCACGCGGATCTGGGTGGCCCAGGGGGTCAGGTTGGTCCATCCGGCTACGATCGGTTCTTCCAGCAGGATGGGCTGCATTTCGGGGTCTTCGGCGGCCTGCCGGGCAGCCTGCTGCAGCAGCGCGACCACCGGGCGGATATCCTCGCTGTGGGCGAAGTTGAAATCGACGATGGCGCGCGCCCAACTGCGCGAGAAGTTGGCCACGATGCGCACCTCCGAGTTGGGAATGGTGTAGAGCCGGCCCGAAAAGTCGCGCACCCAGGTGGCGCGCATGGAGATGCGTTCCACCGTGCCGGTGACCTGCTGGACGGTGATTTCATCGCCGACGGTGAACTGGTTTTCAACGAGGATGTAAAAGCCGCCGATGTAATCTTTGATCAACGCTTGCGCGCCTAATGAGACCGCCAGGCCGATGACGCCCACACTGGCGACGACCGGGGCCAGGTTGATGCCCAGCAGGGCCAGGGTGGCGAAGCCGGCAAAGAACAGCACGGCGCCGCTGGCGATGCTAGTGCTGACCTGCAGGAGGGTCTTCAGGCGCGCCTGGCGCCCGGCATCCTCGATGGCTTCCAGGCTGGCGCGGATGCGGCTGCTCACTTTACGCAGCAAATAAATGGCCAGCCAGGCTGTGCCGCCGATTAAGGCCAGTTGCAGCAGATTGGTGAAGTGTTGGCCGAGGAATCGCGTGATGGTGTAGGAATTCAAACCGGCGCCTCCGGGTTTGTGGGATAAGGAAAAGCAACGCTTCATTGATACCCGATTCCGGTTGGAAAGGCAAGGAAAAGCCCACCTGTACCCAGGACTATTCGCAAAGTCTGTGATTAACCCTGAATCCACCCCCGCGGCTTCGCCGCCGCCCCCTCAGGATAGGGGGCAAAAGAATATCCCCAAGATTGTCAAGCTACATTGCGAACAGCCGTGGCACCTGTACCGGGGCTTTCACAAAGTTTCAAAGACCAACCCCACAAGCTTTGGGGCGGGGTCAGGGGGATGGGGCAACGCGTGACTTTGTGAAAGCCCTGTGCCTGTGACGGGGTTGTGGTGACTTTTATCCAATCACCTGCCTGGTTGTGCACCCTTTTGACACGGGTTTGACGTGCAGCGCAAGCGCGATCCTGTATAATAAAATCGGAAGGTGGATTATGATCCCATTTCTTCTGGATCCCAACATTGGATACATGCTTTTGATCGGCGGATTTGTGCTGGCAGTGCTGGCGCTGTTTGCTCCGGGCACCGGTTTGCTCGAAATCGGCGCGCTGTTCATGCTGGTTACGGCGGGTTACATCATGGTCAACCTGCCCGTCAACCTGTGGGCGCTGGTTTTGATGCTCATCAGCCTGGTTCCCTTTGTGCTGGCGGTGCGGCGTACGCGTGGACGCACCAGCTACATTTTGCTGGGCGGGGCCATTGTCGCACTGGTTCTTGGGTCGATCTTCATTTTCCGCAGCGAAAGCGGCGGCCCGGCGGTCAACCCGCTGCTGGCGTTGATCGGCTCGGGTGGATCGGCGGCGCTGCTGTGGTTCATGGCGCGCAAGAGCCTGGATGCCTTCATTCGCCCGCCCAGCCACGACCCCAACCGGGTCTCGGGGCAGGTGGGCAAGGCGCGCACCGACCTGCGCCCGGAAGGCTCGGTGTATGTGGGTGGCGAGGAGTGGTCCGCCATCGCGACCGGATATGTTCCTGCAGGCACGTCTGTGCGCGTCACTGGCCGGACCGGGCTGGTGCTGCAGGTGGAACGATTGTCTGAGGAGGATAAAAACTGATGAATCTGGATGCGGCTACTTTCACTTTGTTGTGTGCGGTGGGTGCGATTGTGGTGGTGCTCATCGCCATTCTCTACAACGCGATCAAAGTCGTCCCCGAGTACCAGCGCCTGGTGGTCTTCCGCCTGGGGCGCTGCGTGGGTGACCGCGGCCCCGGCCTGGTCTTTCTGATCCCGGTGGTGGACCGCGCCGTGCGGGTGGACCTGCGCGAGCAGGTGCGCGAAATTCCGCAGCAGACGTCCATCACCAAGGACAATGCGCCCATTTCGATCGACTTCCTGTGGTACTACAAGGTGGTTTCTCCCACCGACTCGGTGCTGCAGGTGGGTAATTTCGAGATTGCTGCGCAGGGCATGGCGACCACCACGCTGCGTTCGGTGATCGGCGGCATTTTGCTGGACGATGTGCTCTCGGAGCGCGAGACGATCAACTCCATTCTGCGCACCCGCCTGGATGAAGTGACCGGGCGCTGGGGCGTGAAGGTGACCAACGTGGAAATCCGCGAGATCGTCCCGCCGCGTGAGGTGCAGGAAGCCATGAACCGGCAGATGTCGGCGGAACGCATCCGCCGCGCCGTGGTGACCGAGTCGACCGGTACGCGTGAAGCCGCCATCAATGTGGCGGACGGCGAGCGCCAGAGCGCCGTGCTGCGCGCGGAAGGCGAGAAACAATCCGCCATTTTGCGCGCGGAAGGCGAACGCCAGTCGCAGCAGCTGCGCGCCGAAGGTTACGCGGCGGCGTTGAGCCGCATCTTCGCGGTGGCAAACACCATCGACCAGAAGACGCTGACCCTGCAGTACTACGAAACACTCAAGAACATGGCCTCCAGCCCCAGTTCCAAATTCATCTTCCCGATGGAGTTCTTCCGCCTGCTGGAAGGATTGAACCTCAAACCGGGCGAACTGCCCAAGGACGAGTCCTGAGGCGGGGCCTGAGGAAATGAGCGCAGCGCATTGAATGCGTCCATCGAGCGGGTCTTCAGCGACTTCACCATTCGCGGCGCAGGGCTGACCGATTTGCCGGCGCTGCGCCGCCTGGAGCACATCTGTTTTGGTGACGACGCCTGGCCGATGTGGGATCTGGTGGGGGTGCTGGTGCTGCCCAACCTGGTGCGCCTGAAGAGCGTGGCGGACGGCAGGATGGTGGGTTTTGTCGGCGGCGACCCGCACCCGGCGGAAGGGGTGGGGTGGATCGCCACGATCGGCGTGCTGCCGGAATATCGCCGGCGCGGCATGGCGGTTGAGCTGCTGGCTGCCTGCGAAGAGTTGATGGGCCTGCCGGTGGTGCGCTTGAGCGTACGCCGTTCCAATGAGGGCGCGCTGCGCCTCTACCGCCGCGAGGGCTACCGCATGGTGGACAGCTGGACCGGTTATTACCATGACGGCGAAGACGCCCTGGTGCTGGAGAAAAATCGTTGACTTTCAAAGGGAGTGGGTATATACTGATTTCACGATGTATGGTATTTCTCACATTCCTTGAGATCGCAGGGCTGTCCACGCAGACTAGTGGACAGCCCTTGCCTTATAAAGTCGGTGGGGTGCATCCACGCATCGGTCTGGATCAAGATGACAGGACCGCTCGCTAACAGCTCTTTACCCTGTATTCAGAAGGAGATCAGAAAACCATGGATTATGGCATGATTGGCAAAATCGAGAAAGCCAAGCGCTACGCGAAGGAAAAAAATCGCATTCATTTCAACCAGTTTACTGTGACGATGGACGGCGAGAATAACGCCCATACGGTGACCTATGATGGCGCCGAATGGAAATGCGACTGTGAGTTTTTCCACTCACGCGGACGATGCAGCCACACCATGGCCCTTGAAATGATCCTGGAAGGGATGATCGGCTGATCCGGCCTGGGAAAATTGAATAGACCGGTTGGAACACTGACCGGGACGGCGGATAAACATAACCCCCTGCTCAAAACGAGCAGGGGGTTTCATTTACGATCGGTCAGCGCTGAAAATCAGCACCTGAACAGCCGGAGAATGGTTTAGGGGATCTTGAGGGTCATGCCGGCGCGCACATCAGCGGCGCTGCCCAGACCATTGGCTGCCAGAATGGCTTCCGGAGAGACATCGCCAAAGTAGCAGGCGATGGTGTAAACCGAGTCGCCAGCGCCAACTTTGTAATCCGCACCCGGGCGCAGTTCGCGGTTGCCGTGCGAGGCCGAATCCCAGTTGCCAGAGGCGGGGATCTTCAACACGGTGCCAATCTGCGGGCGAGAATTCATGTTCAGGCCGTTGGCCGAGAAGAATGAATTCAGGTTCAGGTCATAGCGGCGGGCGATGCAGATGGGCCATTCGCCTTTCTGCAGGGTGTAGGTGCTGGGCCGCTCGAGGGTGGGGATGGGACGCGCCTGGTTGGTAGTGGTGTCCTGACCACCCTGGCCGGCCTGATCGCCGCCCGTGGTGGTTTGACCGCCGCCCGCCTGTTCAGCCGGGGTTTCGGTGGGCGCAACCACTTCCGCGGGGGCCGGGGTGGCGGTGGCGATAAATTTGGCAACCGCCGTCTGGGTGGCGATTGCGTCCGTCACGGTGGTGGCGGTGGGCAGGAATTGCAGCTCGCTGGTCGGCGTAGCCACTTCGGCAGGCGGTTTTGAGGCTCGCAGCGTGCAGGCCGAGGTCATCACCAGCGCGGTCAGAATGCCCACCATAACGACAACTTTGAGCACCTTGTTCATCTTCACATTCTCCTTTGTTGAGTGCAAGCGCCTGCCGTAAGCTGGCGAAGGCGGCAAGAAACCTTAAAAAAGACCGGACGGTTGCGGATTTTAAGATTCCAAAACGATAGTAGCATAAGCGTTCGATCACGTCAAGCGCACAAGAGGATCGAAATTCGCATAGATCAAAAAAGATGTTGCAAGAACGATACCAGTTTGAGAAAAACCGTGTGGGTCCGGTTTATTTAATCCCTGCCCCGGGGTGCGCCAGGGTTGGATTGGGGCCTGGAGACAGGTCAAAACGAGCCTCAGTTTAAGGAAACCTTGCCGCCTCCTACGAATGACATAAACCCATCATGTCATCGCGAGCAAGCACTCCCGCCGGGTTTTGGTAGGGTGCGTTGCCTCAACGCACCATCTTCACATGGCGGGACAAAATGGTGCGTTGGCCCAAAGCGGCCAACACACCCTACGAAGAACCCGTACCATGTGATCGCGAGCCCGGCGCGGCGATCTCTCCCGCTTCTCCCGTAGGTTGGGAGAAGGGTGCGTAGAGTCCTGGGCTGCTGCGGTTCAATTGCGCCCGCATCCCAACCCATCCGGCGTGGATGTTGGGTTCCGGGCGGAGTAAGCCGTATCGTTTGAAGTACCTTACCGCCCTGCACCCAACCTACCCGACTCGCAACGACACCCCCCAAACCTGTCATCGCGAGCGAGCCCTCCGGGCGAGCGTGGCGATCTCGCCGAGCAACTATCCATCTCGGAGGTTGCTTCGCCGCCTCCTGCGGAGGCGATTCACAAAGACACTTCCTGGCGGTGTGTTTACACGTATCAGGGTAAAAATTCAATTGCCAGATATATCGTGCAATCGCCCCACCGGCTTGCGAGAAAAACCATCTGCACATGAGCCGCTCCTGGTTTTTGCTGTACAATAAAGGCGTGTTTTGTTCATCAAAATCCCGTCTTTGGCATAAGGAAAGCACGGCATGAGTCCATCCACCCGTGAAATTTTGGAAAAAGTACAGCGCGGAGAACTGAGCGCTGAAGAGGGCGCTGCCCTGCTCAACCAGGCGCAGGCTGGCACATTTGTGCCTGAGCCTCCCCCGCCACCTGCGCCCGAAATGCCGCCGCCGGGGGCAAAACAGGACGAAAAGGTGCGCATCGATGACAAACCGGATTTCGACCCCGAACTGGACGGGCGCCTGCAGACCTGGAA
>JACRAG010000225.1 GCA_016213455.1 Anaerolineae bacterium
CAACGCCTACGGCCACGGGCTGGTCGAGGCTGCCCGGGCTGCGGTGCAGGCTGGCGCTGGATGGTTGGGCGTGGCGCGCATCGACGAAGCCCTGACTCTCATCCGGCACGGGATCCAGGCGCGCATCATCGTGTTGGGGTACACCGAACCGGAAAGAGCCGGGGAGGCGGCAGCCACCGGCGTGCGGCTGGCGGTGTATGATGAAGCCGTCGCGCAGGCTTACGCGGATTGCGCCCGTCCGGTGGGACACCCATTGTATGTGCACGCGAAATTCGACACCGGTATGGGTCGCCTGGGTCATACTCCCGAAGATGGTCTGACTTTTGTGCGCGGGCTGGCGCAGCTGCCCAGCCTGGAAGTGGAAGGGGCTTTCACCCACTTTGCCGAGGCAGACGAACCGGAAAAATCCACCACGCTGCATCAACTGGCGCGGTTTGAGGCGCTTCTGCAAACGCTGAACGCGGCTGGTTTGCGCCCGGCGTGGGTGCATGCTGCCAATTCGGCAGGCGCGTTGAATTTTCCCCAGGCTCGCTATGATATGGTTCGCCCGGGGATTGCCGTGTATGGCCTGACTCCATCACCGACTTCACCCCTGCCGCCGGAATTTCGCCCGGCCCTGTCCTGGAAGGCGCGCTTGGCTTCGGTCAAGCTGCTGCCGCCCGGACACGGCATTGGCTATAATTTTAAATACTTCACCGCGCAGGAAGAACGCATCGGGGTGGTGACGGTGGGCTATGCGGATGGATTCCGGCGCCGGCTGGGTAATTATGCCCTGGTGCGCGGCAAACGCGTGTCTGTGGTCGGGGGGGTATGCATGGATCAATGCATGTTGCAATTGGATCAGGTGCTGGATGCGCAAATTGGCGACGAAGTCGTTTTGATTGGACGGCAAGGTCAAGCGAGCATCCCGGCTGAAGAAATCGCGCAGTCCTGGGGAACCATTGATTATGAAGTGGTGTGCGGCCTGGGTGCGCGCGTGCCACGCATTTACACGGAATAAACACAAGCATGTCCAAAGAATTGAAGAAAATCTGGGTCGAACCCACACCGATCACCCCGGCAGTCGAGCGCGAGTTAAGCGCGTACAGCCCGCTGCTGCGTACGCTGTTGTGGAACCGCGGCGTGACCACCCGGGCTGAGGCGGAGCTTTACCTGGATGGCGGCACAGACAGCGGCTGGATGGGCGCACCAGTGTGGCAGCTCAAAGGCATGGCAGAAGCTGTCGATCGCATCCTGTTTGCGCTGGAACATGAGCAGAGCATTGCGGTTTACGGGGATTATGATGTGGACGGGGTCACGGCTACCGCGCTGCTGACCGAGGCCCTGAACGCGATGGGCGGTAAGGCGCAGTCGTACATCCCCAACCGCTTTGATGAGGGTTATGGCCTGAACAACGATGCCCTGACGCACCTGCATGAGATGGGCGTGAACCTGGTCATCACCGTGGACTGCGGCATTCGCTCGCCGCGAGAGGCCGAACATGCGCGCTCGCTGGGCATGGACATGATCATCTCGGACCATCACAGCCCCGGCACCCATTTACCGGACTGCGCCGCGGTGATCTGCCCCAAACAAGCGGGCGACCTGTATCCGTATAAAGAGCTTGCCGGGGTGGGGCTGGCTTTCAAGATTGTGCTGGGTTTGTTGGAAAAACGACCTGTGCAGAACGCCAACCTGGACGAATGGCTGCAGCTGGTGGCATTGGGCACGGTGGCGGATGTTGCGCCACTGAATGGCGAAAACCGCCTGTTGGTGAGAGCCGGATTGCAAGCGCTGGGGCGCAGCCGGCGCACGGGAATCTGTTCATTGATGGGTGTGGCGGGCGTCAAGCCGCCGGCGGTGTCGGCGGAACAGATCGGCTTCACCCTGGGTCCGCGTTTGAACGCCGCCGGTCGGATGGATTCGGCGCTGGATGCACTGGAGCTGCTGCGCATCGGCACTGATGTGGATATGGAGCAAACATTGCGGGCGGGCTACCTGGCGCAGATGCTGGACTCGCGCAACCGCGAGCGCCAGCAATTGACACGCGAGATCTCTGCACTGGCAGAAGCCAGTTACATGGATGGCGGCGACGATTTGTTGATCTTCTCCACGGTGACGGATGAGAAAAGCGCCGGCGTGGTGGGGCTGGCAGCTTCGCGCCTGGTCAACCTGTTTTATCGCCCTGCCATTGTGGGCCACGATGATGGCGAAACCACGCGGGCTTCCTGCCGTTCCATTCCGGAATTCAACATCACCCAGGCGCTGGACGAGTGCAAGGAACTGCTGGTGCGTCACGGTGGACATTTCGTGGCGGCGGGCTTCACCGTGCGCAACGAGAACCGGGATGAACTGCGCAGTCGTTTGATGGCAATTGCCCGGCGCGAACTGGGGGAACGGGAACTGCTGCCCCAGCTGCGGTATGACATGGAGCTGCCGTTGAATGAACTGCGACCGTCCATGCTGCCTGATCTGGACCGGCTGCAGCCCACCGGGCAGGCCAACCCGGAGGCGGTGTTTGCCTCCCGCCAGGTGCGGGTAGCGGGCGCGCGCACCGTGGGGTCAGATAGCTCCCATTTGAAGCTCAAGGTGACCGACGGCAGGATTACCTGGGACGCGATTGCCTTCCGCATGGGGCACCTCTCCGGGCAAATGCCAACCACCATCGACATCCTGTATACCTTCGAACGCAATGTTTACAACGGTCAGGTGGGGATGCAGTTGAACATCAAGGACATTCAAATGCATGCGTAGGTCGGATTAAAAATGACAGCCCTGGGCCGGATTTGGTTCAGGGCTGTTTTTATGGGCGGGGTGGGGCTAATCTACGAAGCGGTACTTGAGCAGCGCCCAGACTGCCACAAAGGCATCGCTCATTTTAATCTTCTTGCCCTCGGAATACTCGCGTGGGGTGAAGCGGATGGGCACTTCATAGATGCGCACGCGGCGTTTGAGCAATTTTGCGGTGAATTCCGGTTCAAACTCAAATCCACGCGCATGAAGCGGCATATCCAGCGCGATGGAGCGGGCGAAGAGTTTGTAGCCGGTTTCCATGTCGGTGAGGATATTGTTGTACAGAATATTGGTCATAAAAGTGAGGATCTTGTTGGCGATCATGTTCCAAAACAAGATGGGCCGGCGGGCTGCGCCCAAAAAGCGTGAGCCAAAGACCACTTCCGCCACGCCTTCCTCAATCGGCTGCATCAACGCGGGATAATCGCGCGGATCGTATTCCAGATCGGCGTCCTGGATGATCAGGTAATCCCCGGCTGCTTCGCGGATGCCGGTGCGCACAGCGGCGCCCTTGCCCTGGTTTTTCTCGTGCAGCACCACCCGAATCAAGGGATCGTCCTTGAGGGTCGCCAGAAATTCGCGGGTTCCGTCGCTGGATCCATCGTCAACGATGAGAATTTCCTGGGCGACGCCGGTTTTCTTTACCCGGCGCAGAATTTCTTCGATCGTTTTGATCTCATTGTAAACAGGAATGATGACAGTCAGATTCATGATTGCGATTTTACCGTAAGGTTGAGATACGCCATTTTACCGGGAAATCATGCTTCTGGGGAAGTGAATAATCTCCTGCCTTTGCATTTCTGTAAATCAAAAAAGCCTTGCCAAACCGGTGCATAAAAATGCGCCATGCTATAATCCTTGAAGATGTATACTGATTTCAATGACCAATTCGGACATGCAGGTCCATTCCGGAGGTGAGATATGGCCAATGCTCCATCGCGGCCGCAACCAGCACCAGGCACACCCTACAGCCCGCCGCCCCTGGTGACGTTAGAAGACACTGGATTGTCTCCTCTGTGGTTGCAAGATCTCATCTTAAAGGTGATGTATTTTCAGGGTTACCTCACCGGTTATAAAATCGCGGAAGAAGTGGCCCTGCCTTTTTCCAGCGTAGTTGACCAGATTCTCGAAGCACTGAAACGTGAAAAATTGATCGAAGTGCGCTCCTCCCAGATGGGATTGGGAGAGGGCGCTTACCTTTACGCCATCACCGGCGCCGGCATCGCCCGGGCGCGAGAGGCGCTGGAACGCAGCCAATACGCCGGCCCTGCCCCTGTACCGTTGAATGCGTATATCGACTCGGTCAACCGCCAGGGGCGCACGCGCATGGCGGTGACCAATCGCATGATGCGGCAGATTCTCTCCAGCCTGATTCTTTCTGAAACCACGTTCCAGATGCTTGGTCCGGCGGTAAATTCCGGAACCTCCATCTTCCTTTATGGCCCACCCGGAAACGGCAAAACCAGTGTGGCGCGGGCTGTGGGCAACATGGTGCAGACCCAGAATATGTACATCCCCCATGCCATCTATGTGGATGGACAGGTGATCAAGCTGTATGACTCTGTCAACCATGTGTTGGTGGAGAATGATGAGAGCGGGTCAGGTACCAATACCCTGCGCGCCGGCGCGCGTCGCGACCCGCGCTGGGTGCAAATTCGCCGGCCTTTCATCGTCACCGGTGGTGAATTGACCCTGGCGGGATTGGACCTGGTTTTCGACGATACCTTGAAATATTATGAGGCGCCTTTCCAGGTAAAAGCCAACGGCGGCATCCTGTTGATTGATGACTTTGGCCGGCAGATGGTCCGCCCGCGCGACCTGTTGAACCGCTGGATTGTGCCGCTGGAGAACCGCATCGATTACCTGACGCTGCATACCGGGCGCAAGCTGGAGATACCCTTTGATGTGCTGGTGGTCTTTTCGACCAATCTCCCACCCCGCGACCTGGTGGACGAGGCTTTCCTGCGCCGCCTGCGCCACAAGATTGAGATCGTGGACCCGTCCTTTGATGAGTACCGCGAAATTTTCCGGCGTGTTTCCGCTGCCAAAGGCGTGACATACAGCGATCAGGGCCTGGCCTACCTGCTGCAGGAATGGTATATCAAACCTGATCGAAAACTGCGCGCTTCTCACCCACGTGATTTGTGCGACCAGATCATGGATGTCGCGCAGTACTTGAATGTTGAACCGGCCATGTCGCGGGAACTGCTTGACCGCGCCGCACGCGCTTTCTTTGTGGATCTATGAACCAATTTCTCGTCCAACATCGCACGCTGGTCATCGCACACCGCGGTGCTTGCGCCTACGCGCCTGAAAACACGCTTTCTGCATTTCGCCTGGCTGTGGAACAGGGCGCAGATGCTGTCGAACTGGATGCCAAGCTGTCCGCGGATGGCGAAGTCATGGTCATTCATGACCAGACGGTCGATCGCACCACCGATGGCAATGGTACGGTGCGGCGCATGACCCTGGGCCAGCTAAAATCGTTGGATGCCGGGAAGTTTTTCTCCTCCAAATACACCAACGAACCCATTCCAACCCTGGCGGAAGTTTTTGAGACGGTCGGTCAGCAGATCTTGATCAATGTGGAGCTGACCAACTACACCTCGATCAACGATGGCCTGGTGGAAAAAGTGGTGGATCTGGTACGCCGCTGCCAGTTGGAAGACCGGGTCATGTTCTCGTCTTTTCACCCCATCAATCTGGTGCGGGCGCGCCGCCTGCTGCCAGAGGTGCCGGTCGGCATTCTTGCGCTGGAAGGGCGGGCAGGCTGGTGGGCGCGTTCGTTCCTGCTGCGCCATATCTCGCCTGAATTTGTCCACCCCTATTTCACGGACGCCTCCGCAGGTTTCATTCGCCGTCAGCACGAATCGGGACGAAAGGTGAATGTGTGGACGGTCAACGACCCCGGCGACCTTTCGAAACTATCGGTGGATGGTGTGGATGGCCTGATTACAGATGATCCAATTGCGGGAAGAAGAGCCGTAGAGGTGCACTGAGTACCCGTTCAGTGTAATTTGATGGATGTTCGGCAGGAGCACATCATAAAAGGTCATTAGATCTCATCTATCAATATCAGATGGAACGGGTGCGGTGTGTCTGCCGTGGTAAAATGATCAGTCAAACCTGAATGAACAGAAGCCGCCCTCTTATCGCCCTGCTCACCCTCGCGATTCTTTTGACGTGGGCGATTCCCCCTGCCCCCAGCCAGGCTCAGAACAGCGACGCCCGCCAAAAAGCCCAATCCTTGTTGGCCCAGATGACTCCTGAAGAGCGAGTGGGTCAACTGTTTCTGGTCGGCTTCAACGGCACCAATATCAACGCCTCTTCTCAAATTTATGACTTGATCTCCACACACCATATCGGTGGTGTGGTGCTGCAGCGTAAAAATAATAACTTGACAGACCAGACGGATGTGTTGGGGGATACATACCAGCTCACGGCAGGTTTACAGGATCTGGAATTTCAAATCAGCCGCAATGCTGAAGGCGCACCGGCTGACTCACCGGCATACATCCCTTTGTTGATTGGAATTGCCCAGGAAGGCGATCTCTATCCCAATGACCAGCTGGTCAGTGGGGTGACTCAACTGCCTAACTTGATGTCGATTGGCGCCACCTGGGATACCTCTCTGGCGGGCAAGGTCGGCGAAGTGATGGGCAAGGAGCTTTCGGCGCTGGGGTTCAACCTGTATCTTGGTCCGTCGCTGGATGTTCTCGACGTGCTTTACATCACCGGTCGGGAAGATTTGGGCGTGCGTTCTTTTGGCGGCGATCCTTATTGGGTGGGGGAGATGGGCAAGGCTTACATCTCCGGGCTGCACACCGGCAGCCAGAACCGGCTGGCGGTGATCGCCAAGCACTTCCCAGGACAGGGTGGGTCTGACCGCCAACCTGACACCGAAATCCCTACCGTGCGCAAGAATTTTGAGCAGTTGAAGCAGATTGAGCTAGCGCCATTCTTTGCTGTGACCAACAATGCCAATCCGGTCAACGCTCAGGTGGATGGAATGCTGCTTTCGCACATTCGTTATCAGGGTTTTCAGCGCAACATTCGCCAATCCACCCTGCCGCTCAGTTTCGATCGCACAGCGCTCAATGACATTCTTAGCCTGGAAGAATTGATCCCCTGGCGGGAAAGCGGTGGGGTGTTGGTCAGCGACAATTTGGGCAGCACCGCCATTAAACGCTTTTTTGACCCCATCGGCAACCGTTTCGATGGTCGATTGGTGGCGCGGGATGCCTTCCTTGCGGGAAATGACCTGTTGTTTGTTGATGATTTCCTCTCCAGCGGCGACCCTGACCCGGCAACGACAGTTGCGCGGACGGTGGAGTTCTTCGCGCAGAAGTATCGTGAAGATGCCGTTTTCGCGCAGCGCGTTGACCAGTCGGTGGAGCGGATACTGACGCTGAAATATGAGCTTTACCCGGAATTTGATGTGCTGCAAGTCATTCCGGACTCGGCTGGTCTTTCCACGGTGGGTGTATCCTCGCAGGTATCCTTTGATGTCGCTTCCAATGCGGTGACGTTGATCAGCCCCAGCGCGGAAGATCTGGTTTCGGTGTTGCCCCGATCACCTCAAGTGGGGGAGCGCATAGTGTTCATCACCGACACAATGGGGGGCAGGCAGTGCAGCTCTTGCGCTGATGCGCCCGCCATGAGAGTGGATGCCCTGCAAGCCGAGGTGCTGCGGCTGTATGGACCGCAGGCGGGTGGGCAGGTTTCTCCGACTCTGTTGAGTTCTTACTCCTTCTTTGATCTGTGGGGTTTTGTCACCAAACAGGAAGATCTGCCGCCGATTGAAAACGACCTGATTCGCGCCGATTGGGTGGTGTTTGGCGTCATGGACAGCAGCAGTGCGCGCGCCGAGTCACAGGCGCTGCGGCGCCTGCTTTCTGAGAGACCGGATTTGTTGCGCAACAAACGGGTGGTGGTCTTTGCTTTCAATGCGCCCTACTACCTGGATGCGACCGATATCAGTAAACTGACCGCATACTATGGGGTATTTTCTAAGATTGCCCCGTTTGCCGAAGTCGCCACGCGGATTCTTTTTCAGGAGATTACCCCCAAAGGCGCGCTGCCGGTTTCGGTGCCCGGAATTGGTTATGACCTGATCGAGGCTGTCCGACCGCACCCCGCGCAAATCATCTCGTTGGTGCTGGATTTGCCCGAGACGGAAGTCGTGCTGGATTTACAAGGCACCCCGGTTCCGACGCCCGTGCCTACCTTCAAGGTAGGCGATACCATTCCGTTGAAAACCGGCGTGATCATTGACCAGAACCGCCATCCGGTGCCAGATGGAACCCCGGTGCGTTTCCTGTTTACCATCGGGGGCGAAATGGGTGCAGCTCAGACGATCGAGGCCTTGACCGTCGGGGGGGTGGCGCGGGCCAGTTACCGTATCGAGCGCGGTGGTCTGCTGGATATCAGTGTGACCAGCGACCCGGCCTACAATTCCAACCGCCTGCAGCTGGATATCACCGGAAATGAATCTGCGGCAGTAACTGCCATCGTCCCAACCCAACAACCCACCGAGACTGCCACGCCGACCCCAACCCTGACGCCGACCGCAACAGCCACGCCCACCGTCGAAGTTGAATCACCCAAACAGCCTGAAGTCGGCGATTGGTTCCTGGCTCTGGTGGTGTCGATTGGCTTTGGCGCGTTGAGCCTGTTCCTGGCGGTGCGGATGGGAATGGCGCGGTGGGCCTGGCGTTGGGCGTTGTGTGTGGCGTTGGGCGGCCTGTCAGGCTACACCTATATCGCGCTGCAAATGCCCGGAACAGCCACGGTCCTGGAATGGGGAATCACCCGCGGGGCACTGCTCATGTCCATCATGGGCGCGCTGGCGGGCGCATTGGCCGGTTGGATCTGGTATGAATTGACCGAACGGGGTTTTAAGGTCAGCGGGCAAGAGTAGCCAGGAAGCTGATCACGATCAGGCTGATCCCGGCAATCATCAAGGACCGTTCCGGTTGGCGCTGCCAGGGTTTGAGCGGGCTGCGAATGGTCGAACGGGACAAAGGTCGCGCTACCGGATTGTAATCTCCCAAAATCGAAGAGCGAAATTGAGCAATGCTTGCCGGACGCTGGTCAGGGTGCAGTTCCATGGCCCACATTAAAGCGCGTTCTGTGCGGCTGGAGACGGCAGGATTGAGCTGGCGTGGCGGAATCAACGCGTCCGGGTTGAGAAAGCGTTCGCGGGCATCGGCTGGCGCCTGGTTGGTGAGCAGGTGATATAGGGTGGCGCCGAAAGCATAAACGTCGGAACGCACATCCGTGTGCCCGCTGTCGCCGCCGTACTGTTCCAGGGGGGTGTAAAGTGCCGTGCCCTGTCCCTGCAGGATGGTGATGGTCACCTCGCCGGGGGCTGCCTGTTTGACCAGTCCGAAATCGACCAGTTTGAGCAGTCCGCTGGGGGTCAGTTTAAGGTTGCTCGGTTTGATGTCGCGGTGCAGGATGGGCGGGCTCTGATCGTGCAGGTATGCCAGCGCATCGCAGAGCTGGTTGGTCCAGGCCAACATGTCCTCTTCCGGCAGGAAGGAATTAGCCTGGCGGGCGTCCATCATCAGCGCGCGCAGGTCTTTTCCCGGCACATAATCCATCACCAGATAATCGCGGCTGGCAATGGAGAAAAAATCGGAGACTTTGGGCAGATTGGGGTGGTCCAGGCGCGCCAATACAGTCGCTTCTCGCAAGAATTGCTCGCGTGCTTCACGCAGCAAATCCGCCGGGAGCGTCCGGTCATGTTCGACTTCTTTCAACGCGCAAGTGCGGCCTTCCAGACGTTGATCATCCGCCAGATAGATGCAGCCCATGCCGCCCTGGCCGATGACCCGGCGAATACGATACCGTCCGCGCAGCACTTCGCCCGTTTTGATGGGCACTGGCATGATCTACCACCTGGAGGCTTTACGCCTCCTCACATCGGGATATAACATCAATACCCTGCCTGGTGACCGGTTCATATTCGGCGTATTTTGCCGGTCAGGAAGGAAACCCAGGGTTATCGAATCGATAATTATCTGCTATATTATACCGTATCGAAATGCGGAGGGCAAAATGGATCGTCCGGGGGCTGAGTTTCCCATTCTAATTGCACAAACTGGACCGCTAAATGGTCAACGTTGGGTACTCGACCGCGAACTGGTCGTGGGACGCGATCCATCCTGTTCTCTGGTAATTAACGACCGGCAGGTATCCCGTTACCATGTGCGTTTCGAGCTTACCCCGCAGGGGGTGTTTCTGGAAGATCTAGGCAGCAAGAACGGCACCTATTTGAACGGCAAGCGGATCAACGAGGTCCAGTCTCTTTCAGACGGTGATTCGGTTCAGGTGGCGCTGGTTCAGCACTTCACTTTCTTCAGTTCGGATGCCACCATGCCATTGGACACAGGTGTGCTTCCGATGGAGCGCAATGAAGGGCTGCTGGTGCTGGACCCGCGTTCGCGGCGGGTGTGGATCAATCATCAGGAGGTCACGCCACCCCTGTCGGCGCAGCAATTCAAGCTGCTGCAGGTGCTGGAGCGCAGTCGCGGTGAGGTTGTCTCCCGCCAGACTCTCATCGACGAGGTGTGGGGGGCGGAAGAATCGGCCGGGGTGTCGGAGCAGGCTTTTGATGCGCTGGTGCGCCGGCTGCGCGACCGGCTGAGCAGCATGGATCCGCAGCACGCATACATCGTCACGGTACGAGGGCATGGATTACGGTTGGAAAACCCCCAAAAATAAAAATAACCCCGGCATGACCGGGGTTATGGTTTTAATTCATCTATCGATGTGGACCTATGACTTCAGGTTTTGTTCCATCGTGAAGCGCAGCGCCTGACGGTAGACATCCTGAAGGCGGGTAGCCATCTCTGTCTGACCTTCGGTCTCCATCTGGGCAGCCAGGCCATTGATCATCTGCAGCAGTTCGGGGGTCATCTTGTCCAGATTCTTTTCGAAATGCTGGCGGCGTGAAGCTTCATCATTGAAGTTGATCAATTCTTCGATGAAGGCAAATTCTGCCGGCGGGGTGGAGGCCTGCTGGAGCACTTCGACCACTTTCTGCAGTTTGGCAGAGCGGGCCAGGTCACCTTTGGCGCGCGCGTCTTCCAGTTCGGTGCGCAGCGTTTCGGTGAAGAAATCGTCAATTTCCTGGATGTGCTCGGCGAAAGCCTGCTCGACATTGGGGGCGTCCACAATGGCTGCCAGGGTCAGGCGGGCAGCTTCCAGGCGTTCGTTCATGCGTTTGTCCAGCTCAGCGGTCAGGTCGAGGAGTTTCTGGCGCAGTGCATTGAGGGGGGCTCTGTCGGCTTCGCTGGCTTTTTCGATCCGTTCAGCCAGGATGGTGAAGAACTCGTAATCCAGGCCGGAGCGGGTCATGCTCACGAGCGCAGCCAGGGCGGGTTCGCTTTTCAAATCCAGGAAG
>JACRAG010000021.1 GCA_016213455.1 Anaerolineae bacterium
AAAAACTCGGCGAGGAATATCCTATGAATTTTCAAAACCAGACCACTAAAAACCCAAATGTGAAGATTGGGCAGGCAGCCAATTTTCCAACAATTCGCCCGCGGCGTTTACGAATTTCTCCACAAATCCGGGCAATGGTGCGAGAAACCAACCTGACTCCTAACGACCTGATCTATCCGCTCTTTGTCACCCATGGGCGGGGAGTAAAAACAGAAATCTCATCCATGCCGGGTGTCTACAATATGTCCCCAGACATGCTCGCAGAAGAAATTCATTCAGTTGCCGAATTGGGAATCCCGGCTGTCCTTTTGTTTGGCATCCCGGCCGAAAAAGATCCGATCGGGCTGGAAAACTTTGCCGACAACGGCATCATCCAGCAAGCCACCCGCGCCATCAAAGAAACCATTCCCGAAATGGTAGTAATCACCGACGTATGCCTGTGTGAATATACCGATCATGGTCACTGTGGAATATTGAACGTTGGCGGGCAAAATCGCCCCAACCTTCATCTCCCCGAAGGGTACGTGCTCAATGACGAGACACTGGAGATCCTGGCAAAAGTGGCCATCTCACACGCAGCGGCTGGGGCAGACATCGTCGCGCCTTCTGGAATGATCGATGGTATGGTCGCGGCCATTCGTACAGGTTTAGACTCGGGCGGGTACGAGCATACGCCTATCCTTTCCTACTCCACCAAATACGCCTCTGGTTTCTATGGGCCGTTTCGTGAGGCGGCCCAGGGAGCCCCTAAATCCGGCGACCGCCGCAGTCACCAGATGGATCCAGCCAATATCCGGGAAGCATTGCGAGAGACCGCTTTAGACGTGGCAGAAGGCGCGGATATGTTGATCGTCAAGCCCGCCCTGGCTTATCTGGATGTAATCCGCACTGTCCGCGAACACTTTCCAGAACTCCCTCTGGTCGCCTACAACGTCAGCGGGGAATATTCGATGTTGAAAGCGGCTGCTGCCCAGGGCTGGCTGGACGAAGAACGAGTCGCATTGGAAATTCTGACCGGTATTCGCCGGGCCGGAGCCGATATGATTATTACCTATCACGCCAAAGACGCCGCCCGTTGGTTGCAAAATGCCTGAATTTAAAACCTTCACTCTACTTCAAGCTTCGCGAAAGACCCTGTAATCCTATGGATTCCTTATCTTCCAGTCAACGATTTCTGAATGCCTGCTGGCAAAAGCCAGTGGACAAAACACCGGTATGGTTTATGCGGCAAGCTGGCCGATATATGAGCGAATATCGCGCGATTAGGGCCAACCACACGCTGCTTGAGATCTGTGCTCAACCCGAACTGGCTGCGCAAGTAACCCTTCAGCCTGTAACTCGGCTGGGGGTGGATGCAGCGATATTGTTTGCGGATATTCTCTTACCATTAATCCCGATGGGGATCCAATTGGAATTTGCCGCGGGAGAAGGGCCGGTCATTCACAACCCTGTTCAAAGCGGAACCGACATAGATGCACTTCGCCCGGTTGAGCCGCGCGAGACGCTCGCCCACGTTCTCGCGGCGATCCGGATTGTGCAGAAGGAACTGGATGGCAAAACAGCCTTGATTGGTTTTGCCGGCGCGCCATTTACCCTGGCCAGTTACCTGATTGAAGGCGGATCTTCACGCAACCTTTTAAAAACCAAGCGCATGATGTATTCAGACCCGCAATCCTGGCACCGGTTGATGGAAAAGTTGGCTCAAGTTATTGCCGATTATTTGACTGCTCAGGTAGAAGCCGGTGCTCAAGCCGTTCAGCTATTTGACAGCTGGGTCGGAACACTCACCCCAGACGATTACCGCGAGTACGTATTACCTTACTCAAAATCCATATTTGCTGCCCTTCAAAAAACGAATGTACCTACGATTCACTTTGGCACCGGCACTGCCTCGCTGCTTCCTCTGATGAAAGAAGCGGGAGGGAATGTCATTGGAATCGATTGGCAGACTCCACTGGATTGGGCATGGGAACGCTTAGGTCACCAGGTGGCAGTGCAGGGCAACCTGGATCCGGTGGCTTTATATGCGCCCGAAGCTGAGCTTGAGAAGCGCGTGGAACAGGTTTTGCGCCAGGCAGGTGGGCGTCCGGGGCATATCTTCAACCTGGGACATGGCATCCTGCCGGACACGCCTGTCGATCAGGTTAAACGCGTGGTCGATTTGGTGCACGAGTGGTCTTTCCAATCTGTTGAATGATGGAGATGTAATGGATACCTCAAAATCACAGCAACTATTTTCTGCCGCCCAGCAACTTTTTCCGGGCGGTGTCAACTCGCCGGTGCGGGCTTTCCGAGCAGTGGGAGGGCAACCCCTGTTTATCGACCGCGGCCAGGGAGCTTACCTCTACGATGTGGATGGGAATGGGTTTGTGGATTTCGTTTTGTCCTGGGGCCCGCTCATTCTGGGTCATTCCCATCCCGCCGTCGTTGCCGCAATTACTGAAACAGCCTTGCGGGGGACCAGTTTCGGTGCACCCAGCGAACTGGAAATAAAACTGGGGCGCTTGATACAGGCATTCATGCCAAACCTGGAAATGCTGCGCTTCGTAAACTCGGGCACAGAAGCAACCATGACGGCATTAAGACTGGCAAGGGCCTATACCGGGCGGTCAAAGATCGTTAAGTTTGAGGGCTGTTACCATGGGCATGCCGATATGCTGCTGGTGAAGGCCGGTTCCGGTGTGGCAACGCTTGGGCTGCCTGATTCGCCCGGTGTTCCAGCCGCGAGCGCAGGCGATACGCTGGTTGTTTCTTTTAATGATATCCCAGCGCTGGAAATGCTTTTCAACCAAAAAGGGCATGAAATCGCAGCCGTAATTGTCGAGCCGGTCGCAGGAAATATGGGGGTTGTGCCACCCGAACCCGGATTTCTGGAAAGTTTGCGCCGCTTGACGACTGAATGCGGAGCTTTATTAATTTTTGACGAGGTGATGACCGGATTCCGGGTTCACCTGGGCGGGGCTCAGGCATTATATGGCATTCAACCTGACCTAACAACGTTGGGCAAAGTGATTGGCGGCGGTTTGCCTGTAGGAGCTTACGGCGGGAGGAAAGATATCATGCAAATGGTGGCTCCTTCTGGGCCTATGTACCAGGCAGGGACACTTTCCGGAAATCCTTTGACGATGGCGGCAGGCATCGCAACCCTGGAAGAGTTAAGAAATCCTGAAATCTGGAATAATATTGCTCATACGACCACCCGTCTTGGGAATGAGGTGTGCGCAGCTGCAAAGGATGCTGGTATAAAAGTTGTAGTGCAACAGGTGGGAACCATGTTTACGACTTTTTTCACCGACCTACCTGTAAAAGACTGGTCAAGTGCAAAGCTGGCAGATACCTCAAAGTATGCGGAATTTTTCCGATTGATGCTAGAAGAGGGAGTTTATTTGGCCCCTTCTCAATTTGAGGCGGGTTTTCTGTCCAGTGTGCATGGGAATATAGAAATAGAAAAGTCGATCAACGCGATTAAGATCGCATTCCACCATCTCGCAAAGGGATGATCGAGAATTAACATATGTAATAACCCCCAATCAAATCAGCTAAGTGAATTAAGCCAAAACTAGGATGAAACATCCAGGCACTATATAATAGAAATATCTCATTCAATCGTTGGCCAGACATTTACCACGCAGGTGGTGTCTGGCCTTTTGTTTTTAAGGCTCATTCCGTGCTGATTTGCGCCCTCCTTCTCATTGCCACATACTTTGATCTACGCTTCCGCGAAGTCCCGGCCTGGTTGACACTAACCGCGCTGCTTGGTTCGGGTGTTTTTGCTGTTTTTCATGGCCTCTGGATGCCCGCGCTCCTGACCGTTATTCTTTGCCTGGTTTCAGAAATGACAATACCAGCTCAGCGGCGATCCTTCGCAGCTGTTCTGTCAGCCTTCGCTGCCATTTTCGAACCTGCTTCCGCTTTGTTCTGCCTGGCGCTCTTTACCATCTGGTTTCTATGGGATCTAGACAAAATGGGTGGAGCGGACATGAAGCTGATGACCGCAGTCATTTTGGCATTTGGCAGCCCGATGGTCCTGCTCCCCATCACCCTGGTTGGCGGACTTCAAGGCCTGGTTGCCTACTTTCGCAAACAATCATCCGTCCCTTACGTTTTCTCAATATTCCTGGGAACGCTCCTTTACACCGTCGTTCCCCTCATCCTGAAATGAAAGGAGGTGATCTCAATTGCGTTTCTTGAAAGACCATCGGGGCATCGAGTCGACCGAAGTTGCCCTGATCATCGCAGTGGTCGTTTTAGTAGCCTATGGCGCATATCGCCTGCTCGGCGCCAACATCGCCGCAATCGTCACCGATATTGCCGGCAAGATCTAATCCCTGCGGTTCTGCCGGTGAAAGAGAAAACGCCGGCAGAACCCAAACGGAGGTTTATGCGTTTTCTAAAAGATCATCGCGGGATTGAGATGCTGGAGGCGGCCATCACGACCCCAATTGCCATTCTCGTCATGCTGGCGATCGTCAACCTGGGAATGGTGATTTATGCCCAGCAGGCGGTTCAGGCTGCCGCGCGTCACGGTGCTCGAATGGGCAGTGTGGCCCAAACCTGCCCAGCCTGTTACGCTACCAGCGCCGCCCGATCATCTATCTCAGCGGCGGGGATCGTCCAGAACCCTTCTGTGTCTGTGCTTGCACCCGGCGGCAGCGCCGGCAGCATTCTTCAGATCCAGGTCAGCGGCTCGGTGACCAACTTCCTTTCACCGCTAACCAGCCTGTTTCCCGGACTTCCCGGCCAGACCTTTGTTGTCAGCGCGGATTC
>JACRAG010000232.1 GCA_016213455.1 Anaerolineae bacterium
ACCAGGCCCGCCAGCCGCAGAAAAGCCACTTGCTGGTGTTTGGCGCTCAACGGGAATTGGCCTCCTTTGCCACCGATCCCCAGCGCCTCATCGATGCGGTCAACCAGAGCAACGGACTTTCCTTCATCGCCCACCCCATCGACCCGGCGCTGCCGGCTTTCGGTGAGGATGACATCTCCTGGGAGGATTGGCAGGCGCATGGTTTTACCGGTTTGGAGCTTTGGAATGGTTTCAGCGAATTGAAATCCGTGGTCACCCACCGGGCTTCAGCGCTCTTCTACGCCTATTTTCCGCAGTTCATGGCACGCGGACCGCTGCCAGGCACTTTGAAGCGCTGGGACGAGCTTCTGACAACCCGTCCTCAAAAATGCGTCGCCATTGGCGGGTCCGACGCTCATGCCCTGAAGATGCGTCTTGGCCCGCTGCGTCGCACGGTTTTCCCATACGAATTTCACTTCCGCGCCATCAACAACCACATCATCCTGCCGGACGATCTGTCTGGAGACTTTGTGGCGGACAGCCAGGCAGTTTACCAGGCCCTGCGCAAAGGCCACCTCTACATCGGCTATGACCTGCCGGCACCAACCAATGGCTTTCGCTTTACAGCCTCTGGTCAGGAGACCACGGTCAGCATGGGGGATGATATCCCGTTGGGCAATGGCGTGACCTTCCAGATCCGCCTGCCGCAGATCGCGGAATGCCGCTTGATTCGCAACGGCTCTCTGGTTAAGACCTGGAACAACCGCCAGGTATGCACGCATATTACCAATCAACCCGGCATCTACCGTGTCGAGTGCTTCATCCAATATCTGGGCCGTAAACGCGGTTGGATCTTCTCCAATCCAATCACCGTGAAGGGATGAACCATGCCTGTCACCAACAACATTACCCGCCTTTTGGAAGCTCGGAAAATCAAATACACGGCATTTGAACTGCCCGCCGAAAAGTTGGGCGCGATGGAAACAGCCCGCCGCCTGGGGGTTGACCCATCCATCATCTTCAAAACCATTGTTGCAGTGCGCGCCACACCCGGGACCAAGCCCATCCTGGCAGTCATACCCGGCAATGCCAAACTGGATGTCAAAGCACTGGCTGCCCTGGTCAAAGAGAAAAAGGTCAGTGTGCCAACCCAGCGCGAAGCGGAACAACTCACCGGGCTGCAGGCCGGGGGCATTTCACCCCTGGCATTAATCAACCGTGGGTTCCAAATCTGGTTGGACGAAAGCGCGCTGCAGCACGGCGAAATCCATGTCTCCGGCGCCCAACGCGGTCTGAACATTCGCCTGCCGGTCAAAGACTTGATTCAACTGACCGGCGCACGAACCGGGAAAATATCCGTTCCTTCCGAAGAGGATGAAGAATTGTGAAAAGACTCGCCCCACTCGCAATGCTGCTCTGTCTGATTCTTCCCATGTTGGCCTGTAATATGCCCGGGCAGGTGCAACCCACACCCAGTTTGTTTTCCAACACACGCACGCCCATCAACACCATCACCCTGGGACCAACCCTGACTCCCATCCCACCCAGTCAAACACCGCCCCCACCGACCCCCACACCAGGTCCATCGCCGACCTACGCCCCTGGATTCAAAGAATCATTCGATCTCCCCCTGGATAACTGGCAGGACCTGTACGTCCTGACCACCCGTGCGCCTGGTGGACGGATCAGTACAGCCATCCGGCGGTCCAACGGCGTGCTCACGTACACGCTCGCGGATGTTGAAACGTATCTTTACCAGTTCTACAAACTGCCCCAACCATTGGACCAGTATATAGAAATGGAAGTTCGCATCGACGGTCAAAAGGAAAACCAGGCAGCGCTGGTCTGCCGTGCGAACGAAGATCG
Source organism: Anaerolineae bacterium (assembly GCA_016213455.1). Lineage (GTDB taxonomy): Bacteria > Chloroflexota > Anaerolineae > Anaerolineales > Anaerolineaceae > Anaerolinea. Next base: position 1,846 of record JACRAG010000232.1, read on the forward strand.
GTCAGCCTGGTACGAAGCCCGCCTGTCCGGCACTGGCACTTACCAGATCTTCCGTTACGATCTCAGCCGTAAAGACCAGGATCTCAATCCTTTCGTACTATTACAGGAAGGACAGGCAACGGAAAGCGCCTTTAGAGCCGGCGATTTCAATCTGGCTCGCCTGACCTGCCAGGGGAACCGCATCGTCCTCACCGTAAACAACCAACAGAACTTTGAAGTAGAAAATGACCAGTTGCGCGGTGGCTGGATGGGCTATGCGGTTTTCACTTTTTCCAACCCGGACGCCGTGATCCAGTTTGACGAGATCAACGCAGGTATACCCTGAGTACCCCTTCATCTTAGGTTTGATAAAGGCAGGTCAGAGGCGCGCATAGATCGTACCAATCTAAAAAAGTTGGCAACAAACAATTTGGAGCTTGAGCCACTTTTTTGCGACCCTGAGCACCTTACCACTTCATCTCCATATTATAATGATCGTGTATGAAAATTCGTCTTGACGTCATTGAGTCTCATTTGCAGCTGTTGATCGAACAATGGCTGACTCCTGTTCTCAAGAACGATGTGCAATCCAGCCTGGCGCGCCAATTGGTGCTCGCCTTCCAGGAGCAGCTTGCAGCAGGCGAAGCGGGGGTGCACCATTACCGCATTTGCCTGCATCCTGTTCCCGCGCGCGAACTGCAAAATCGCCCGGGGTTCATCCAGGGTATGGCGAATGCGTTGCAGTCTTCTGCCCGCGAAGCCGGGTTGGTGATGGAAACCGGCCCGTTGATCGACCTGGTGGAAGATCCCAACCTGCCCGCGGAAACCTTTCTGGTCATGGCAATCAATGACCCCACCTCCAGCGGAAACACCGCGGTATTGCGCGTGAGCGATGAGATTCTGCGTCGTGAAGTGCAGGAAAAAGGCGCCTTCTTGATCGTGAACGGAATCGATATCTACCGTCTCACCGAAGCGGTGATCAACCTGGGCAGGCGCGCAGACAACCACCTGATCATCGCGGATAGCCGCGTATCTCGCGCCCATGCTCAATTGCGCTTCACGCGAGGACGCTTTGTCGTTTTCGATCTCAATTCCACCGGAGGGACGACCGTAAACAACCAGCCTGTCCGCCAATGGCCGCTCAAACCCGGCGATGTGATCGGCCTGGCAGGTTTCCCTTTGATTTACAGCGAAGACGAAAACCGCCGCGGCGGTGATGATACCGGTCAGACTCAGGTTATGCGTGGTAAAGAATGAGTGCAATCCTTTTCCTCATCCTGCGGATCCTGCTCGCAGCCATCCTGTATGGCTTCATCTTTTGGGCGATCTATACCCTCTGGCAGGATTTGCGCTCTACAGCAATCAACATCCAGGCCCGCAAGGCGCCGGCGATCACCCTCAGCGTCACCAATACCCTGGAGGATCAGACCCAGAACTTCACCATCACAGAAGTCATCGTCGGACGAAGCCCGGCTGCCACCTACACCATCCGCAATGAGACGGTGTCATCCAACCACGCCCGCCTGGCTTTCCGCCAATCCCAGTGGTGGGTGGAAGACCTGCATTCAACCAACGGCACTTTCTTGAATGAAGAACGCATCTTCACACCCACCGTGGTGATGAATGGAGATGATTTACGCTGCGGGCAGGTCAATATCCAGGTGAAAATCGCGGAATGAACAACAAGGAGTCAGCATGAGTGAAAAATTCGTCCTGGGTGTCATCGGTGGTTCAGGCCTGTACAACATGACGGGTTTGAGCCATACCGAAACATTAGAAATCGACACCCCCTTTGGCAAGCCCAGCGCCCCCATCATCACCGGGCAGCTCTCCGGTAAACGCGTTGCCTTCCTGGCTCGCCATGGCATTGGGCACATCCTGACCCCAACCGAAGTCAATTATCGCGCCAATATCTATGCTTTCAAGAAACTGGGCGTGGAACGCATCGTCTCTGTCAGCGCCTGCGGTTCATTGCGCGAAGATTATGCCCCCGGTCACATCGTTATCCCTGACCAGCTTTTCGACCACACCCACCACCGTGCGCGCTCCTTTTTTGGTGAAGGACTGGTCGTGCATGTCAGCACCGCCGATCCATTTTGCCCGACCCTTTCCGGACAGCTCTATGAGGCCACCCGCGCCGTGGGCGGAACGGTTCATCGCGGCGGCGGGTTGATCACCATCGAGGGCCCGCGTTTTTCGACTCGCGCAGAATCCAATATTTATCGCTCCTGGGGTCTATCCTTGATTGGCATGACTGCCAGCCCCGAGGCCTTCCTGGCGCGCGAAGCGGAGATGTGCTTCGCCATCATGACTCACGTCACCGATTATGATGTCTGGCATGTCAGCGAAGCCCCCGTCACCGTGGAAATGGTGATCCGCACCCTGCTTGCCAACACCTCGCTGGCCCAAAACGCTGTGGCAAACCTGGTCAACCGCCTGGCGGACAGCCCGGATTGCACCTGCCAAAACGCGCTGGCGGATGCCATCATCACCTCCCGTGACCATATCTCAACCCAGGCACGCCGCAAATACGCGCTGCTCGTGGACAAATACCTGCCTTCTTGAACGCACCTGCCGACCACCGCGACCCCATTCCCCTCCAGGCTCGCCTGCTCATCTGTGCGGCGGCTTTCGTGGTTATCTATGCCGTGATGCTGACCCTGGCGCCGGTCATCCGCTTGCGCTCCTGGGAAGTCGGTCTGTCCTTTTGGCAGTGGATTCCAGCATCTGTCTGGTTGATCGGTTTTGGGTTGTTGTACGTTCGCTACCGGGAAACCCTGGCCCAATCCGATCCATATCTCTACCCGCTGATGGGTTTATTAACCGGTTGGGGATTAATGACCATCACGAGACTGGATCCCTCCATGGGACTTCGCCAGACCATCTGGATGGCCTTGGGGCTGGCTATTTTCTGGTTCGGCGTGCGCATTCCAACCGCCCTGACCCTGTTACGCCGGTACAAATATATCTGGTTGGTGTTGGCGCTTGGCCTGACCGCGCTGACGTTCATTTTCGGCATCTATCCCGGCGGCGAAGGCCCGCGGTTGTGGCTGGGTTGCTGCGGCGTTTATCTGCAGCCCTCCGAACCACTCAAACTGTTGCTCATCGCCTATCTGGCAGCCTATCTGGCTGACCGACTGCCGGTCAACCTGCGTCTTTTCACCCTGTTGGCTCCAACCTTGTTATTGATCGGCACCGCCTTGCTGCTCCTGGTGGTTCAACGCGACCTCGGCACCGCTACATTGTTGATTTTCATCTACTCCCTCACGCTCTACCTGGCATCGGGCAGAAAGCGCATGCTGCTGATGATGGCAGCCGCCCTCCTGGCTGCCGGATTCCTGGGGTACGAGCTGTCCAGCGTGGTGCGCTTGCGCTTTGACGCCTGGTTGAACCCCTGGGCAGATCCTACTGGCAGCGCCTACCAGATCATCCAATCTATTCTCGCCATCGCATCCGGCGGGTTTATCGGCACAGGTCCTGGACTGGGCAGTCCGGGAGTGGTGCCGGTGGCCGTTTCCGACTTCATCTTCACCGCGGTGGCCGAAGAAACCGGCATCCTGGGCGCCGTGGGATTGCTGCTGTGTTTTGCCATGCTGGTCATGCGCGGTCTGGTGATCGCCCTGCGCGCACCTTTCAACTATCACCGCTACCTGGCAGCAGGCATCAGCGCTTATTTCGCCTCCCAGATCATCCTGATCGTCGGTGGTAATTTGCGCCTCCTGCCCCTCACTGGCGTGACCCTGCCCTTCCTCTCCTATGGCGGATCGTCGCTGCTCACTTCCTTTGCCGCGGGTTTAATCCTCCAGCTGATCAGCCGCCAATCCGATCAAGACCCTGCGCCCCTCCTGCATACCCGACCTTACCTGTTTTTTTATAGCCTGACAGCGGTTGGATTTGTGGCGATGGCATTGGCTGTGGGCTGGTACGGCTTCGTTCGCCAGGAATCACTCGTCTCGCGGATTGACAACCCCCGTCGCAGTATCAATGAACTCTATGTTCAGCGCGGTTCGCTTCTCGACAGACACGGTCAGCCACTGGTCGTATCATCCGGAGATCCCGGCTCGATCAGCCGCCAATATCTCTATCCCGCCCTGAGCACGACCACCGGTTACGTCAATCCGCTGTACGGACTCTCCGGACTCGAAGCCAGCCAGGATCCATACCTGCGGGGTGTCAGTGGTTTACCATCCTTGACCATTTGGACCAATCGAATGCTGTATGGTCAGACCCCGCCGGGTCTGGACATGCATCTCAGCATCGACCTCGACCTGCAAAAACTGACCGACGCGGCGCTTGGTGATCGACCCGGCGCTGTGGTGCTGCTCAATGCTTCCACGGGTGAAATTCTCGCGATCTCCTCCCACCCCTATTACAATCCCAACACGTTGGACCAGGATTGGAGCACACTCATCACAGCCAGCGACGGCAGGCTGATCAATCGCGCAACCCAGGGGCTCTACCCCCCCGGAACCGCCATCACGCCCATCCTGCTCAGTGAGGTGGTTCCCTCCATCGAGCTTCCAGAAATTCCTCAAAAGCTATCCGTCAGCATCCCCGAAGCGATGAACTTGGGCTGCGCCGTTCCGCCTGATTCCACACAATCCTGGAATGCCGTGTTGTCCAGTGGATGCCCCGCTCCATTGGTCTTGCTCGGCAGCCGCTTCCAACCTTCCCGAATGGATGCACTCTTCGAACGCTTTAATCTCGGTACAGCCCCCAGTTTGCCGCTGCCTGCCGCCACGCCCATCTTGCCGCCGGTCAAATCGACTGAGCTGGCTGCGGTGGGCAGGGATGGCATGCAGGTATCGCCCATGCAAATGGCTTTATTGGCTGCCGTGTTCAGCGCAAAAGGCAACCAGCCCGAACCCATTTTGCCCCTCTCGATCAAGACTCCTCATCAAGGTTGGGTTGTGCTGGCGCATTCCACTACCATGCCCATCCTCAGTGCCAGCACCGCCGCCGAAGTGACCAGCCTGCTGGCACAGCCGGGACGCCTATACTGGAGCGTGACCGCCTCGGCTGGCAGCATCGACAAACCCATTTCGTGGTTCATCGGCGGCAGCCTCGACTCCTGGAGAGGTGCACCGGTCGCCATCGCGGTTCTGCTCGAAAACGATACCCCGCTTGAGGCCCGCATCATCGGCGAAAAAATTCTCCAGTCTGCCCTCAACTCAGCCGAGTAAATCCCGCAGCGCTCCTTCAGGATCAGCATATTGGAA
>JACRAG010000233.1 GCA_016213455.1 Anaerolineae bacterium
CACGCTGTTTGATTGGTCTCTGGACGCCATCGGCCTGCTCAACCCGGCGTTCGACATCACAGAAAGCTGGCAGGAACCCTACCGCAAAGGCCAGATTCACTATCACCAGGCGGGCAAAGTGGTCGGGGCATTGTTGATCAACACGCCGGGTCAAATTGATTCGATTCGCCAAATTATGATATAATCTTGTCTTGTTAACCCGTTGTTACTTTCCACCCTTACAACGCCAACGGCGTTGAAGAGGGCAAACCCGAGGAAAGGAGGATCCCGTCATGCGTAACTACGAGGTTGTTTATATTATTCATCCCGACCTGGATGAGACTGCAGTGAATGCAATCATCGAAAAGGTCCAGGGGTGGATCACAGAAGCCGGTGGTACGATTGAAAACACCGAACTGTGGGGAAAACGCCGGATGGCTTATATCATCCGCAAGCAGCGTGAAGGTCAGTACGTATACGTGCAGGCCACCATGCCCCCTGCGTTCAGCAATGAACTCGACCCCAACCTGCGGCTGACTGAGCCGGTCATGCGCTACCTGATCGTCGCAAAATAACCGGACTGATTACTGTCGCTACCTGTCGCGTATCGTTCGAAAGAGGGAAAAATGAGCCGGGGATTAAACAAAGTCATGATCATTGGCCATCTGGGGCGCGATCCTGAAATGCGCTATACCCCATCTGGTAAACCGGTCACCACATTCACTGTCGCCACCAGCCGCACCTGGAATTCCACGGACGGCGAGCGCCACACCGAAACCGAATGGTTCAACGTGGTGGCGTGGGGCAACCTTGCGGAAATTTGCAAGCAATACCTGACCAAAGGCCAGCAGGTCTATGTGGAAGGGCGTTTGCAAACTCGCCGCTGGGAAGACAGCGAAGGCGTGAAACACACATCCGTGGAGATCGTCGCCAGCGAAATGATGATGTTAGGCGACCGCCGCGACTCATCTGCCAATCAATCGGCCGATAGCACAGATGTAGAGTCAGTCGTCGAAGACGAATATCCCTTCTAAGAGGGATAGCCATCTGCCCGGTTAACAACTGGTTGCAGAAGATCCAACCGAATAGCTGGAGTACGAAATGAACGATGAAATGATGATGGAAAACGAGCAGCCGATGCTCCGGCGCTATGTGGCTCGTCCCAAAATCTGCCAGTTCTGCGTGGACAAGAACATTGCCATCGATTACAAGCAGGTGGATATGCTCCGCCGCTTCGTGACCGAAGAGGGCAAGATTCGCCCGCGCCGGCAGACGGGGACCTGCGCCAAACATCAGCGCACCCTGGCTGTGGCTGTCAAACGCGCCCGCCACCTGGCATTCCTGCCATACGTCGGCGGCGAACTCGACTAATACCCTGCCGTCAACTGGAGGGGCATGGGCTTACGCCGGCCCACGCCCCTTTCTTTTTTTATATAAAGCAAACTCAATAGAATGAGGTCGTCCATGGCTAAACCTCCTGCGCAAAAAATTGTCACAAAGAAGCACCTTGCACGCCAGGAAAAAGATCGTAATCTCAACCGCATCCTGCTCATCTCCCTGTCCGCCATCGTCGTGTTGATCGTGGGTGTCATCGTTTATGGCATCCTCGACGAACGCGTTTTCAAAGGCAACCGGGTTGTCGCTGAAATCGGTGCGGAAAAGATTACCGTCAGCGAATTCCAAAAAGAAGTACGCTTTGCCCGCTTCTTGCAGATTCGCCAGTACAACCAGATTGTGAGCAACCCTTTGCTCGTTCAGTTCTATGGTCAGCAGCTTCAATCCATGCAGGCAGAATTGGCCGACCCGAAAATCACCGGCAAACAGGTCATCGATCAGATGGTCAGCGATGCCGTGGTTGAAGCCGAAGCCAAAAAGCTCGGTCTGACGGTCTCCGAAGAAGAGTTGGACGCCGCGATGCAGGAAGCCTTTGGCTACTTCGCCAACGGCACCCCCACCATTGCGCCGACCGGCACACCCTTCGCCACCGCCACCCTTTCTGCTCAGCAGGAGACCTGGCTGCCCCCCACTGCGACCGCCGCGCCGACTCTGACCCCCGCGCCCGAGACGGCCACCCCGACCAGCGCCCCCACCAACACCCCGCCGCCGGCCACCCCCACTGCCGAAGGCCCCACCGCCACGGCTGCGCCTACCGAAACGCCCTTCCCCACCCCCACAGAAATCACCGAAGCTGGCTCTAAAACCCTGCTTAGTGAATTCCTGGCCGAAGCCAAGGTCTCCGGTTACACCGAAGCCGACCTGCGCGCGTATGTGCGCCGCGGCCTGATTCGCGAAAAGGTCTACAACGCCCTGACGACGGATCTTCCCAAAGAAGAGGAAAAAGTCTGGGCTCGTCACATCCTGGTCGCCACCGAAGAGGAAGCTAACGCCGTCCTCGATCGCCTCAACCAGGGCGAGGACTTCGTGGCGCTGGCTGCCGAGCTTTCGACAGATCCCGGTAGCAAAGATAATGGCGGTGATTTGGGTTGGTTTGGCAAAGGTGTCATGGACCCGGACTTTGAAGCCGGCACCTATGCCCTGGAAATCGGTCAAATCAGCCAGCCCGTTAAATCCGGCTTTGGCTACCACATCATCCAGCTGCTTGGCCGCCAGGTCCTTCCGCTCACCGATTCGGAAATGACCACCAAGAAGCAGAACTTCTACACTGAATGGCTGCTGAAAGCCAAAGATGACAACGGCGCCAAGACCTACGATCTGTGGCAGGAAGTTTCTCCTGCTGAACCGGCTTTCACTCCGGCAGCGCAGACCTCCTCCAACTGATCTTTTCCGTGCAAGAATCAAGAAGGCGGCCGTTATCGGGCCGCCTTCTTTTATTTCATTTCCGATTTGGTCTACTTGACCATATCTTCACTCAACTCATCCAGGCGCAGGCTGATCACCTGGCTGGCAGAGTCTCGCCCCATGGTCACGCCGTAGATCACATCCGC
>JACRAG010000235.1 GCA_016213455.1 Anaerolineae bacterium
CCGATGAAAATGCCCATCCATCCGGTGATGGTGATGATGTTGATCAGGCCGGCGATGCCGTTCATGATATTCCACGGCCCGCCGATGATGGTAACCCCATCTACGATGCCGTTTACTCCAACGATTTGGAATTCGCGCACCACCGCTTCAAGAATGTTCAGCGCCAGGATGAACGGGGGAAACAGCAGGGCATATTTGTTGGTGCCCCAGCCCTTGATGTTACGGATGGCCAGGAAACCCAGGCAGCCCGCCAGCGCCGAATACACTTTGGCCCAGTGGAACCAGGTGCCGACGCTGGAACCAGGCGCAGCCGTGCGCGGCCAGACGGTGAACGTCAGGACAGCCGGAAGCACCAGGAAAATGGCCAGCGAAAACCATTTGTTCAGGCGCGCCAATTCGTTCACCAGAATCAGGCCGCCCAGGACCACAAACCACATCAAAATGGAATACCAGGGGAGCGGTTCAAAGAGAAACATGCATGCCTCCAAAAACAATGTCAGTCGCGTATTAAATTATACCTAACGTTTGGTATGTTTTTCATTATAATTATTGGGTGATGAATGTCAATATGTCTATGATTTTGCTAAAATAACGTCAGTTCGGGTCAGGATCCCATACCATCGTCCCCGCTGTCCCCATTCCAGCGGCACAGGTGAAAACAAGAAGGTCTGCAGATCCCGGACTCACGTTAAAATAAATCCGGAGAACCAGCATGAACAAAGAAGGCAAGATCAAGATCATCGAGGCTGCGCAGCGCCTGATCGCCAATCAAGGTGTGGAAAAGACCTCCATGCGTGATATTGCCGTCGAGGCAGGCATCACCACCGGGGCGATTTACTACTATTACAAGAGCAAGGAAGAGCTGCTGTACGACGTGATGGATTACGCCTCCGCCGTCACCTCCGAGATTGTCAAAATGCGCTCCAGGCCCGAGGCCAAACCCGACGAGGTGCTGGATGAAATTGCGCGCAAGGTGACGCAGCAGATGACCAACAACCGCCTCTGGAATTTGCGTTTCTACCTGGCGCTGCAGGCAGCCCAGGGTGACGAAACCCTGCGCGAACGCTTTGCCAGTAATTACGCAGCCCAAACCCGCCGCACCGCGGAATTGTTCAACTATGTCTTTGCCACCCCACCCCAACCTCAGGATCTGGACCTGGCGGTGTTAATGGTCGCCGCGCTGGACGGGATCAACTTCCAGCAGTTCATCGGCGCGCTGCCTGTGGAGATCAACGAACTGGCGCGCATCTATAACGAATTCTTTGCCTACGCGGTGCCGCTCTTCCAGAAAAACCTGAAAGACATTCACCGTTTTGACAACCCCCAACCGGAATGAACCAGGTCTCTCAAAACCTTCCGGTCCGCTAGAATTCGCCTGGGTCGACGTCCCTATGCTTTCCATTCCCTCTGCAGCAAGGAAAACAGGAAATGATCGTAATATTTTCCGTCCAGGCAAAAATAATCACGCAAAACGCCTTCCTGCGTGAAGCCAAGCCGCTGAAGCAGCTTCGCTGAGCGTTCATTCTCCACATATACCAGTGCATCGATCCGGTTTAATTGCATATGGTCAAAGCCATGAGCAATGGCGGCGCGCAGCGCTTCCGCCATCAAACCCTGTCCCCAAAAGTCAGGGCTCAAATCATAGCCGATTTCCGCACGAGCATTCCGCCTGTCCCATTTATGAAAACCGCAGGAGCCAATGCACTGTTGGTCGGCTTTTCGGAAAAGCCCCCAGCGGTTATATGTTTTCCCTTCGGGTTCGAGGAAGAACTCGATGATTTCCTGCGCCTGGGCAATGTCGGTTAATGGCGGTTCATCCAGCAGGTATTGGGCTACCGCCGGATTGCTGAAGTGCTGAAAAACAAAGTCCGTGTCTGCGAAGGTGAAAGATCGCAGGAACAAACGCTCCGTTTCCAGAGGGGGAAAGGTTTGGGAGACTGCCGGTTGGGTCATTGATTGCTTCCTTTTTGGGTTATCCATGATGGTGCATGCAGCTCAATCTGGGGAGAGGATTATTCATCCCCCAATCGTTCTGCGATCAGCTCATAATGCTGGGATCGTTGATCAAAGCGTGACAGAACCGCCCGAGCCGTGTCGGGTACAACCGCCCGTTCAAAGTCCTGCCCGGCAAATTCGCGCACCGACTCCATCGAATCAAAGGTCATGATCGTGATGAATTCGGTCTCATCTTCCACCTGTCTCCGAAGGAGCTGGATGCCTTTGAAGCCAGGAATATGCCGGTTTGTAATTCCCACAAAAATTTCCTCCCGCAGCAGTGCCTCATATCGATCTGCGTTTGAATGGGTGGTCCATCCGTGCCAGATTCTCTTAATCATTTTCTTTCTCCTTTGGCTCCGATTTCACGACAGCATCCCGGTTCTGCGAAACCCCAGGGCTCATCTCTGGTCAAACCATATCGTACAAACAGAAAGCGCCAGGCTGCCATGGGGTTGTGGAGAGGCATCTTTCAATAATCTCATTATACCTACGCCAACCTTGAGCTGAACAAGGCGATATGCCCGCCCAATGACGACGGATGCGGCGGCTGCCGGAAACAGGGCTTTAGCCAGCGACCCGCTGGGATGATGCGACATCCCCTTCTTCAGAAAAAAGGATATGCGTGAGGCCTGCGCCGCGTTGGAACAACTTGCGCCGGTTCAACCAGACGATCAGGATCGCCAGGGCTGCCAGCAAAAAGTTGTCCCAGGGTTGAGCGTCCGGCCAGATCGGATTATTCATCTGGAAATGCAGCAAAAACGGCAGCAGCAGGCTTCCGCGGGTTTCATTAAACAAGGCCGTGACAATCAGGGATATGGACACGCCGCCAATGAAGAATGGAGCGAAAGCCCAACCACTCTGCATCGTCCCTCCAATCAGAAAACCGGGGATGTGCCAGACCATCCAGATGACGCCCAGGATCAAGCCGGCCCAGAAGGGCGCCATGCGCTTCTGCAGCAAAGGCAGCGCGAGTCCGCGCCAACCAATTTCTTCGATGGGACCCAGGACCAGCGCCAGCGCCAAAGCCGGAATCGCCTGGTACCAGGGCGAGAAGGGGAACGAGGCGATATCCGAACCTTTGATCGCGGCTCCCGCGTACATGATGGCAGGGATGGCAAAGATAATGAACAACCACCACCAAGTTGATGCGCGCCAAAGCGTAAACCGCCGGGCGAAGCTGCCCAACCCACTCAAACCGTAATGGCGCAAGATCAAGAACACGCTGGCAAATCCAGGCGCATACACGGCAAGGATGAACAGGGGGTTGGACATGCTGATCTCCCCAAACAGGGCGACGACCTGGTCGTAGAAGAAGAATAAGATCGCCGCAAGTCCCCAGGTCAACCCGAAGGTGATGGACAGGAACGGGACCAAAGCTTTGGGGGTCATTTCAGGCTGAGCACGCATGAGTAAATATTGCCTTTCCTTTTACAAAGAAGTTGTTCAAAAAGATGTACGCCATCGCATGCAAAAAAGTTGTGCGATTACCAAACTAAATTCTACACATCTGCTCAGGCCAGAGCGAAAATCCATTGGATGACGCCTAACCTCTTGACACACCGGCGCCACGCAAGTAAGATATGTCTTGTATACAAGATTTATCTTACAGGAAGGCAGCATGGCAAAACCACCTGAAGGCAAACGTTTTTACGGCGCAATCACGGTCAGCGACCGCGGGCAGATCGTCATCCCGGCTGAAGCAAGGCGGGATTTTAATATCCAGGTCGGCGACAAATTGCTGGTATTGGGTGACCTTGAACAGGGGCTGGCGCTGATCAAAGCCTCGACGCTGCTGGAAAAGCAACCCGGACTGCTGACGATTCTGGAAGCCAGCATCCAGCCCCCCACCAATCAGGATGAACAAGCATAACATCCGCCTCAACCGCCGGATGGATTAAGCCTGACAGCAAATTATTTTTCGGAGAAACCATGGACGTTTTAACCATCAACCACCTGAACAAAAAATATGAGAAATTCCAATTAAGGGATGTCTCATTCCAGGTTGGACAAGGCAGAATCATGGGTTTTATTGGCAGAAACGGCGCCGGCAAAACGACGACGATGAAATCCATGTTGAATCTGGTCCACACGGAAAGCGGATCGATTCACTTCTTTGGCCTGGAAATGAAAGCGCACGAGTTTGAAATCAAACAGCGCATCGCCTGCATTTTCGGCGCCGCGAATTATTACGCGCAAAGCTCTCTGCGCAGCATCGCGGATGTGTACTCCCGGTTCTACAAAACCTGGGACGAAGCGCTCTACCGCTCTTACCTGGAACGCTTCGAACTGGACCCCGGCAAGAAGATCCGGCAGCTTTCGCAGGGGATGAGCATCAAATTTGCGCTCGCGCTGGCGCTTTCACACCACGCCGAATTTCTCATTCTGGACGAGCCCACCAGCGGGCTGGATCCCTTATCGCGCGACGAACTGCTGACGGTGTTTGAAAACATTGTGGACCAGGAAGGCGCCAGCATTTTATTCTCCACCCACATCACCTCGGACCTGGATAAGAATGCCGACGACATAACTTACATCAAGAATGGGGAGATCGTCGCCAGCCAGCCCAAGCAGGCCTTTTTGGATGCCTACCGGATGGTGGAAGGCACACCAGATGCCCTGAGCAGCGCGCTAAAACAGAAAATCATCGGGTATCACGAGCGCAAAGGCGAATTTTCCGGACTGCTGCGGAAATGCGACGCCGGAGAAGCCCATGGATGCTCCGTCACCCCTGCGGATCTGGAAACCATCATGGTTTACACAGAAAGAAAAGAAACGCATGAATAACCTGGTTTACAAAGAATTCAAACTGTCGGTGCACACCACCTCGTATTTATTCCTGTTCCTGCCGGCTATGCTGCTCATCCCGAGCTACCCCTATTACGTTGCCTTCTTTTACCAGACACTGGGTATCTTTTTCACCTTTCTGAACGGGAACACCACCAACGACATCACCTTCACCACCTTGCTGCCCATCCGCAAGCGTGACGCGGTGAAAGCCCGTGTCATTACCGTGGTAGCCTTCGAGCTGCTGCAAATCATCGTCTCCATCCCCTTCGCCATTGTGCGCCTCAGGTTGATCCCCCTGGAAAACCAGGCCGGCATGGAGGCCAATATGGCCCTATTCGGGCTGGTTTTCGTCATGTTTGGCATCTTCAACATCATCTTTCTGCCCGGCTTCTACAAAACCGCCTATAAGACGGGCGCACCTTTCCTTTGGGCCTGTCTGGCGATGACCCTGTTCACCGTGGCAGCCGAAGCCGCCATTCACCTTATCCCCGGCTGGGGCGCAGCCCTCGATAATGTTGGTACGGCAGGCCTTCCGGCTCAGGCTGGTGTCTTGCTGACTGGTGTCCTGGCCTTTGTCGGGTTAACATACCTGGCTTACACCCGCTCGGTGCAGCGCTTTGAGGCGTTGGATCTTTAAAACACACCTACCCGGCACAGATCAGGCTGTGCCGGGTAGGAAATCGTCACCCACAACACCATTCAACTCAATGAGCCGGGTGAGCGGTGCTTTTGCGCACGATCAGCTTTGAGTACAGGATGCGCTGGTGCGGCGCCATATCCGGGTCTTTGAGCAGCGAAAGTAACTGCTGGAAGCTATGAGCACCGAGCGCCTCAAAATCCTGGCGGATGGTGGTCAGCGGCGGGTCGCAATAACCGGCAAAATATTGGTCGTCAAATCCTACGACGGAGATATCTTCAGGCACACGCAAGCCGCAGTCCTTGATGGCGCGGATTGCGCCCAGGGCCATTTCATCATTGGCGCAGAACAGAGCTGTGAAACCGGGGTCTTTTTCCAGCAGGCGCCGGGCGGCATCAAATCCACTCTGGATCGAAAAATTTCCGGTTTCTTCTGCGACCAGCTTCAGGTTGTGTTCTTCCAGCACTTCGAGCAGGGTCGCACGGCGCAGGCGGGCATCATAATAATGATCCACCGAACCGTTGATAGCCGCAATTTTTCGGTGCCCCAGCTCCAGCAAATGCTCCACCGCCAACCGCGTTCCATGCTGCTGATCCACCAGCACGGAGTTGGTTTCATAGCCCAGGCTGCAGCCGACAATCACATATGGGATGCCCCGCATCATGCGCTGCAATTCCTCGTCTGTGATGGTCACCCAGGGCAGAACGAGAATGACGCCGTCAATCTGGCTGGTAGTGATCTCATACAGCTTTTGTCCCAGTTCCTTGGTGGGCACATTGCCGTGCAGCCCGGTGAGGCGAAATTGGAAGCCGTTCTCGTGGGCAGCGTATTCCATGGAAGGAATCATACGCAGGTTGTACATATCAAAAACCACCACATGAATGGCGTTCGATTTTCCGGTCACCAGGCTGCGGGCGGCGCGGTTGGGCTGATAATTCAACTCGGCGATCGCCCGATTCACCTTCTCAAGTGTTCTGGGAGATACATGCGGCATGTTGTTGACCACCCGCGATACGGTTTGATACGAGACGCCAGCCAGTTTGGCGACATCATGCAAGGTGGCAGGTGAGGGGATGTTCTTATCGGTCACGGTTTTTCCCTTGTGAATCGTTTGAGCGATCACAAATCATTGTAGTCCAGGCGAGGCAATCACGCAACCACCTCAACACGGGTTTTACAGGGCTATTCGCAA
>JACRAG010000234.1 GCA_016213455.1 Anaerolineae bacterium
CAGGCCCAAGAAGGCCTGGAACTGTGCACCTTGCGTGATCTCCGGACGGATGTATTGTCAGGTGCGGAGGTCGCAGCAACAGGGCGGGGCACGATCACTTGAGGATTGGCGAGGCGCATACCCTCAACGGTCTGTAACGAACGAGCGACGCGGCTGACCCGCCGCAACGGGATACCCATTCGATGAACACAAAAGACCTGATCCGGCTTGGCGTGCCCCCGGGCGAGGCGACGCGTCGGGGCAGCGAACTCATATCGAGGTACATTCTCAAGGGCCTTGATCGAACCAAGCTTGCCGAATTCGTCGAAGGCGTGGTGAAACAGCCTTCCGAATTCGTCGAGGACGATCTCCGTGGCGAATTCGCCAAGGCGCTTTTGCGATGCCAGCGACCTCTCCGTGAAGCTCCCGCAGCATGGCGCCAGTGGGGCGCGGGGCTTGAACCGGAAGCGGCGAATCAAATGGGACGCGCATGCCAACTGCCGATTGCGGTGGCAGGGGCTTTGATGGAATTTTTTGGGCAATCCTGAAAATCAGGCCGCAACCGCAGCGGTTGTCGCTGAGTCCATCAACATCAACGTCGCCAGGTACCAGCCAAACACAGCCAGCCAGGGCAGTTCAGCCAGGCTCGCCGCCGCCGGGTGGAGCACCATTTTGGCAGACTGATGCAGCATACCGCCAATTGACGCATAGCTGACCAGTTTTTGCCCATCCAGCGTCTCGATGGCGTATTGCGTGGCCCAAAAATTGGTGCTGGCGCGGTATTCCCGTCCATCCGGAAACACCAGTGTCCCACCGGATGACCAGGTATGGTTGCGGTAGATTGCCAGGTCCGGCTCCATTTCGGCTTTGCGCACCGTGACGTGTGGATGCCAGAATCCCACCCGTTTGAAAGTCCAGATCCCTTCGGCGCATTCTGCGGTCGCGAACGACCCGAATGAATTGCGGAAACGCAGCGCCGCAATGCATTCCTCGCCATCCAAAAGCTGGTATTCCATTTTCCTGGCGCTGGGCTGCTTCCAATGCATCTCCCGCCCTACGCGCCCACTCATTTTTTCCATTCGAAACTCCTGTGATGGATTGATAAACCGGTATCTATATTAATTTACGCACTTGTTCTACAATAGTTTCAACGTTTCGGACATCACACACTCGGACCACCCCCATGAGCACCAATCAACCAGGCATTGGCATACTCCTTAACGGCACCTCCAGCTCCGGCAAAACCAGCATTGTGCGCGCGCTGCAAAACCTGCTCGAAGCGCCCTACCTTGACGCCGGATTGGACAAATTCATCTGGATGCTCCCCGAACGCTACCTCGACCGTCCCCTGTGGGACGAGGTGCTCGGGCTGGCAGTTCAAGCCGGGCCAGCCGGGCATACCCTGGTCGCCGGAATGCACCGCAGCATTGCCGCACTGTGCGCCTCCGGCAACAACGTGGTCGCCGACCATGTGCTGGTCGAGCCGGCCTGGCTGACCGAATGCGCGGCCTTGTTTTCCAGCCTGCCGGTCTATTTCATCGGCGTGCGCTGTCCGCTGGATGTGCTGGAGCAGCGCGAAAAGTCTCGCCGCAACCGCACATTGGGACAGGCCAAAGCCCAGTTCCCGTTGGTGCACGCCCATGCCATCTACGATCTGGAAGTGGACACTTCCCTGTTCAGCCCGGAAGAATGCGCCGCGCAGATCAAAGCCCGGGTGGAGTCGGCCAATCCGCCAACCGCCCTGGCGGCGCTGCAGCGCCAGTTGGCCGGTGGATAAAACCATGCCAGCTCACCCCGTGATGAACCCGCTGCTGCTGGACCCGCCCGAAACCACGGAGACACTCCGCCTGGTCCTGCGGCGCTACCAGCCCGGCGACGCGCCGGCCTACTTTGCCATGCTGGAACGCAACCGCGAACACCTGCGCGATTTCATGCCGCCTGCCATGGAATCCGTGCACTCCCCCCTGGACGCCGAATTGCTGATCCGCCAGTTTATGGTGGAATGGCAGGCGCGCAACCTGTTCATCTTTGGCATTTGGGAGAAAGAAAGCCGGCAGTACGTCGGTGAAGCCTACCTTGCCAACGCCGACTGGAGCATACCCTGCATTGAGCTGGGGTATTTCATCGCCAGGGACTGGACCCGGCGCGGTTTCGCCGTGGAAGCGGCGCGCGCCTTGCTGGCGCTGGCTTTTGAGCATCTGCGCGTCGTGCGCGTCGAACTGCAGTGCGCCGCCGACAACCCGGCCTCCGCCCAGGTTGCCGAACGCTGCGGTTTCCGGCTGGAAGGCCGCCATCGCAATCGTGCTCGTCACAAAGACGGTCCGCTGGTGGACCGGCTGTGGTATGGCCTGCTGCGCGAGGAATGGACCAAGCCATCCGCCGCCGTAGTCGAAGGTCCATCGCGCACATGAGTGCATCGCCCTCACCCCTGACCATTCGCACCGCCACCGGCGCGGATGCGGTGGCATTTTGCGCCATTTACAACCCCTATGTGCGCAACACCACCATCAGCTTTGAAACCCAGCCCGTGGACGAAGCGGAAATGCGCAGGCGCATCCAAGAAAAACAGCAGCGCCATGCCTGGCTGGCAGCCGAGGTGGACGGGCAAATCGCCGGTTACGCCTATTACGGCCCGTTTCGGCCGCGCCCGGCGTATGACCACACCGTGGAATCGGCCATCTACATCGCCGGTCACCAGGCCGGAAAAGGATATGGCCGCTTGCTCTACACCGCCCTGATCGACTCAGCCTACCTGCGCGGCTACCGCGAGATGATTGCCGTGATTGCCCTGCCCAACCCGGCCAGCCTCGCGCTGCATCTCGCGTTGGGCTTTCGCGAAGTGGGCGTGCTGCAGCACGTGGGGCGCAAATTTGACTGTGATGTGGATGTCTGCCTGTGGCAAAAATCGTTGGATGCCGGGCAGGGTTCCTTGTAATGGTACCGTAATGGGAAACACCAACCTGACCCTTTTGACCCAGTCGATTCCTACCAGGAGATGAACATGTTCAAAGGCGAAAAAGTGATTTTGCGGTCTTTCAAAGAGGCGGATGTCGAACGCATGCACGAGTTTGCGCAGTACAGCGATTTATTCGCCATGGATTGCGCGTTTCCCGTTGGCCAAACCATGCAGCGCCTCCACGGCACATACGAATTCTTTACCAAAGAGAGTTCGGCGTATGCTTTCTTTGCCATAGAAGCCGATGGAAAGTATATCGGTGACTGCGGCCTGATGGGAATGGCGAACCCGCACGGCGTGGGGGAATTGGGCATCGTGATTGGAGACCGTGACTATTGGGGGCGTGGTTATGGGCGCGATGCCACACGACTGCTGCTGCACTACGGCTTTCATTACCGCGGGCTGCGCCGCATTGTGCTGACCACCCACATCAAAAATCAACGCGCCATCCGCTGCTACCAGGCCTGCGGGTTCATTGAAGAAGGCCGCCAGCGCAAGGATGTCTGGCTCGAGGGCGAAAACGTAGATCTCGTGAAAATGTCCATCTTGCGGGAAGAATGGCAGGCCATCGCCAAAGCGTAAACTTTTGCCAACCCAGCGCTGCAATCCCATCGCCTGCCGTTTGCCATTATTGGCTGGTGGAATTTATAATACAAGCTTAACGCTGCACCCGTTGAAGTGCACCCCCGGGCATGGTAGAATCACAATTGCAGGAGAAGATTGCTGTCTCATTACACAACGCATGGCAGATCCATCCCGCGGAGGAACTTAACGGCAGCAACGGGAGTCATGGAAATTAACGTTCGTCCGTTTGCCTGGCACGATTTACTTACGTTATATCGCAACCGCCGGCGCGTGCTTTGCACCAACAGTGCACTCATGTTAACCAGCGGAAGCCCGCTCAATCCGCTCGCCATGCTGACCCACCTGGATCCGACCCGCGGCATCTTCACCGCGGTCAGTTCCGGGAACAACGGTGAGCAGGCCCTGTTCGGACAGATCACCTACGTACCCGGGCGCCGCTCCGCGCAGCTCTCCTTCCTCCTTCCCGAAGATGAACTAACCCCGGCTTTGCTCTCCATTTTGCTGGAAGCGCTGGCCGAAGTTTCCGGATCGTGGGGCGCGCTGAACCTGCTGGCGGAGATCGAGGAGCGTTCTGTCGCGCTCGAATCGGTGCGGCGCAACGGATTTAACGTGTATGCCTGGCAGACCATCTGGCACATGCAGCCCAAAGCGGGTTCACCGCACGCCGCCAGCTGGGGATCCGCCTATCCCATCGACGAGAACCCGGTGCGCAGCCTTTACCAGCTGTTGGTGCCGCCCCTGGTGCAGAGTGCGGAGCCGTTCGAGCAGCACAATGCACAGCGCCTGGTATTCCGCCAGGAGGGAGAAATCCTGGCCTATGCCGACGTTTTGAGTGGAACCCAGGGCATCTACCTGCAGCCGGTGGTTCACCCGGCTGTCGCCAACCCGGATGCCGTTCTGGAAGGACTGCTGGCTCGCCTGCCGGCATCACCGCAGCGCCCGGTCTATGTGGCGGCTCGCTCGTACCAGGCCTGGTTGG
>JACRAG010000238.1 GCA_016213455.1 Anaerolineae bacterium
ACGGTGGAAAACAGGCACGGCAGCAGCGGATGCGATTCCAGGATGGGGTGAATGCAAACCGCTTTCGCCCCAGTCATCCACCACCATGGGCAATTTATCCGCGATGACCCTGGCTGCCAGTGTACCCGGTTCGGTGGTGACGGTTTCGCCGTGGAACAGGCGGATGCCGATTTCCTCGTGATCCGGGTTTGTATCCAGCAGAACAGCGGACCCACAGGTGGCGCCGGACAGGCGGGTGGCTTCCGATAATACCAGGCGCAGCAAAACTGACGGGTCAAGCGTGTTCATTAACTCGCGGCTGGCGCGGGTTATCGCCGACAGCTGGTCAACCCGCTTGCGCAGGTCTTCGTCCGTCTGCGAACGAAGGAACATTTGCTCGGCTGCGCCAGCCAACTGCCCGGCTGCCGTTGCGACCAGCTGCACATCCGCCGTGTCAAAGAAATTCGCCTGGCGGCTGCCAAACAGAATCTCTCCGATGCCTTCGCTGCGCACGACCAGCGGCACGATGATCAAGGATTGCACCTTCCAGGCGGTAAGCACGGTCATGTAGAAAGGCACCAGTGCGGTGGCCTCCGTGATTCTTTCCACCTGAAGGGCGCGCTGTGTGTCTGTGACCGTGAAGGGGAACTGGGGATCATCCACCATCAGCCGCCTGGCGCGCTCTTCCAACTCGACCGTATCTCCGTGGGTGGCGGATTGCTGCAATTCCAAAACGCTGCGCGACGGATCGAGCAAAAATACCGTGCCGACATTCGCGTGCAGCAGGTGCGCCAGTTCAGCGATGGAATGGCGCAGAATTTCGTCGAGTGTCGCTGCCGAAGAAGCCAGGCTGGCGATCTTGCGCAACGCCTCTGCCCGCAGGGCGCGAGTCCGGGACTGCTGCACCAGGTGCGCATTTTCGATGATCGCTGCCGTCTGGTTGGCCACGATGGTCAACAAATGCAATTCGGATTGGGTGAAGGACCCCGGTTCCATCCGGTTCGAGGCCTGCAGATAGCCCAACATACGTCCGCCGGAATTGAGCGGTACCAGCACGGTCTCGCGCAAGCTGGCTGCCTGGGCCACAAACGAAATCCCCATCGTTTCCCACAAGGGGTCGCTGGATGCATCTTCCGAAATCAACACGTCCTGGTCCAGCAGGGTTTGTTCCACCACCCCATTTGCCACCACCGGAGCACGGTAAAGCTCTACGATCTGGTCTGGCAGGCCGTGGAATGGGATCTGCGCTTCCAGGGTACGCTGCGCCTCGTTGTAAAGCAAGAAGCCAACAATTTCCACTTTCATCAAAGGCGCAATGGACTGGATCAAGCGTGAATAAAGGCTCTTGGTATCGCGTACCGAACCGAATGCCTGCGCCATTTGTGAAAGACCGCTCAACTCGGCGCTGCGGCGTTGTTCCTGGCGATACACCAGGGCGTTGTGCAAGGCGGTTGCCGCCTGGCTGGAAAGCAGCTTCACCAGAGCCAGGTCTTCTTCGCGGAATGAATCCGGGACACGGGAGCCAAGCTCCAACGTACCGATGAAATCCTGTCCAACCATCAATGGCACGCCCAGATAAGAACGCATGCCCGGCGTCCGCCCCTCCGCCGGATGGATATCGTCGCGCTTATCCACATCCTGCACCAGCAGCGATGTATGCTGACGGCACAGATAGCCGGTGTAACCATCCATCGGGGAATAATATTTCGTTTGCGGCTCAAGCGCCCGCTCGCTGGAGGATATCCAAATGTAATGGTAGGGAATGAGCTGGCCGGTTTCACTGTCCCACAGGGTGATTTCCAGAAAATCAGCCGGGACCAGTTTTTCAACATTCTCCAACACGGCACGCAGGGTATTCTCCAGATCCAGGCTGGCAGAAATTTCGACCGTCAAGCCGGTGAAGGTTTGCAGGGTTTGAGCGCTGCCCGTCCCGGTCTCGCCCGCCAATCCGGCAGCCAGTTCAGGAAAGCGCAATGTTACCAGCACCAGCGGTTCACGCGTATAGGCCAGGCGGTAAGAAACCCCCTCCACAAAACGCCCATCCAGAGTAAACCGCGCTTTGGTCTGGCCTGCACACAGGCTCAGGAATGCGTCCGCGGGGCGGATCCGCCGGGCCATCCGCTCCAGGTCGGGCTGCTCTGTTTCCTGTATGTGAAAAATTTGTCGCCCACGCGCGTTGATCGAGCGTACCCGTCCGCCGGCTTCCACCAACAGCACAGCCTCGCCGAAATCCTCTTCCGTGGACGACTCAGTCAGCACATCGTCCGGTTCTGCCGGGACCATCCGGCTCACCCCGCGCGCAAATAGCCGGGCAGTGCCAAAAAACAGCAGCCCGACAAACACGAGGAGCAGGCCGAGACCCAGGCTATCCACGATGATGCACTCCGTTGGAGCCTATTTCACCGAATCCTGGCGGCGTTCATCTGCTGCCAGTTCTGTGATCTCACGAATATCCGCAAAGTAATGTGTCGCAGGAGATACCATACCGACCGCCAGCGTCATCAACGGCGTCGCCTGGATCTGCCCACTTTCATCCGGTGCAAGGATGAAACCCTGTTGGCGATCCATAAAGTTGTAATGCGTGGCAACTTCGTCTTTGAAGCGCTCTTTCAGGCGGTTCTTGATCGCATCCACCCGGTCTTCAGCGGTGAGGATGACAAAATTATCCCCGCCGGCATGGCCCAGGAAATCATTGGCTGTCCCCAACTCATCCACCACCTCGCCCGCCAGCATGGCGGCGAATCGCAGCACATCGCCGGCGGCGATGAAACCATACACATTCTTGAAGGCATCGTAATGGTTGATGCGTACATCCATGAAAGCCCAACCGCGCGGCTGCCGGATGGCCTGACGGAGCTGATCCTCGATCATGCGTCCCGCGGGCAGACCCGATTGTGGGTCGGTCAGGCTTTCGCGCTCGGACCGGGCAATCGCATTCTGGACGCGCAGTTTCAACTCGTCGATGTCGAACGGCTTGGTGATGTAATCATCCGCACC
>JACRAG010000242.1 GCA_016213455.1 Anaerolineae bacterium
AGGCCCACCCCGGCAGAGGATCTCGGCGCGCTGCGCCGAGATCCTCTGCTTTTAAAGGCATGCGGAGTGGCTGTCATTGCGAGACGCCCCCGCAGGGGGCGGCGAAGCAATCCCCGACTCGCATGGTCACAGAGCGAGAGATCGCCACGCTCACCCGGAGGGCTCGCTCGCGATGACAGGCGAGGTGAATGGGAAGGGCTTTTTAACCGGGCACAATCCAGCCGTGATTGTATAATGGAGCCTATGCCCACCCTCTCAGATGCCCTGCGCGGACGCGATCTCAGCTTCTTGAAAATGGTCGCCAATGCCTGGAACCTGGAGCTGAACGCGCCGGATTTTGCCACCGCGCTGCCCCAGGTGGTGGAGGGCATCCTCAAGCACCCCTGGCGCGAGGACGTGCTGGAGGCGCTGCCGCGTGAGGCCCAGTCAGCGCTGCAGGCGCTGGTGGACGCCGAAGGCCGCTTGAGCTGGGGCATCTTCACCCGCCGCTATGGCGATGTGCGCCCCTTTGGCCCCGGCAGCCGCGACAAGGTGCGCCCCGACCTCAACCCGGTCTCGCCGGCAGAGGTGCTGTGGTACCGCGCGCTGATTGGGCGCGCCATCCTGCCCGGCGACACGCCCCCCAAGGAATACGCCTACATCCCCGAAGACCTGCTGGAACTGCTCCAACCCTTCGGTCAGGGAGAAGACAGCCCGCCCGGACGCCCCGCCTCGCCGGTCGAGTGCGCCCACCCGCTGCCCGCCCATGACCGCGTGCTGGATCACGCCGCCACGCTGCTGGCAGCCCTGCGCAGCGCCCTCCCGCTGGAGCGGCTGAACTGCGCGCACTGGGAGATGACCCCCGACCTGCTGCTGGAGCTGCTCAAAGCTGCCCGGCTGGTGGATGACGCCAACCTGCCGCTGGCCGAGCCGGTGCGCGGCTTCCTCGAATCATCGCGCAGCGCGGCGCTGGCCTTTTTGGCCCAGGAATGGATGGAGGCGCTCTACCTGAACGAGCTGCGCCTGCTGCCCGGCCTTCAGTGCGATGGCGACTGTCTGAACGACGCGCTGCGCACGCGCCAGGCTGTGATCACATGGGTCAGCCGCGTGCCCAAAGACACCTGGTGGAGCCTGGCCTCCTTCGTCAAGGCCGTGCGCGAACGCGACCCCGACTTTCAGCGCCCGGCTGGCGATTACGACTCGTGGTTCATCCGCTCCACCGCCAGCGGCGAGTTTCTGCGCGGCTTTGAAAGCTGGGACGAGGTGGACGGCGCGCTGCTGCGCTTCATCCTCACCGGACCGCTGCACTGGCTGGGTTTTGTGGACCTGGCCTGCCCGGCCCCCGGACAGGAGCCGGGCGCTTTCCGCTTCAGCCCGTGGGCCGAAGACCTGCTGCACGGCGCAAAGCCCAAAGGTCTGCCGGAAGAGACCGGCAAACCCCGCCTGAACAGCGCCGGGCTGCTCAGCGTGCCGCGCCTGGCGCCGCGCTCGCTGCGCTACCTGCTGGCGCGCTTTTGTGTGTGGGAAGAAGAAACCCCCGAGGAATATCACTACCGCATCGCCCCGCCCGGGTTGGAACGCGCCGCCGCACAGGGCCTGCGTCCGCGCCAGCTGCTCAGCCTGCTGCGACGCGCCATGGACGCCGCGACCATCCCGCCCAGCCTGGTGCAGGCGCTGGAGCGCTGGGAGGGCGCGGGCACCCAGGCCACCCTGCAGCGCGGGGTGCTGCTGCGCGTGGCCTCGCCGCTGGTGCTGGAGGCGTTGAAGAAAACCCGTGCCGCACGCTACATCCTGGAAGAGCTCTCGCCCACCGCCGCGCTGATCCACGCCGGCAAGGAGGAGAAGATCCTCGAGGCGCTGGCTGAGATCGGCTACCTGGGCGACATCTTCCCCGACTCGCGCGCCTGATGCAAAGGCGCCAGCCGCTTTTTACGGCTGGCACGCTTTTCTTAGAGTCTTGCCAGACAAATTCTTTCTGCGAAAGCCCTGTTACAGCTGGCTGAAACCCTTGTGTTACTGCCCCGGCCGGTGGTACAGCTTGAACGTCCCAGCTTCCTGGATGCTTGCGCCGCCGTCATCCTTGATCCATTCCTTCTTGGCGAAATACTCATTGCCAAAGATTTCCCAATCCTCCACATTAAAACCCGTGCCGGGTGGAACGGCAAAAGCGGTCGACCCTAATCCTGCCATCAATCCACCCAGGTCCATTCCTGGCTGTATGGGGTTGTCGGGTGCGTCAGCGCCTTCGCCCAATTCATCAGCGTGCAAAACGAGGTAAACGGCAAACCAATATCCACCGCTCGGGCTGGTAAAACTGGGCGAGTCCGGGCATTTGACTGTAAAACTTTCGGAGGTCGATCCTGGAAAGTAGGTAAACTTGAAATCCCGCACATAGCCAAGCTGATCGGTAGGCGAATGGGTGTCGGCGACATATGCCAGGCTGATGCCCTCAAAGGTGCCCCCGCCGCGATTGCCGGTTGTGGAACAACCAGGAACCCTGATTTCAAAAGACTCATTGACCAGCGGAGCTTGACCTTTAATCGTGAACGCCCCGGGGTCGAATTGCAGCTTCACTTTCGATTTCACGACTGACTCATATCCGCCGCCGTCGCCATCGTCGAAGTTGGCATCCGATTGGAACTGCAGTTCAAAAGTCAGGCACTTGGTGGTCAGATCTTTCGCCAGCTGGGCCGCCTCTGAGGTATCGCTTGCGACCCCGAGTAACTGCATCTGCCGCTCCAACCCAAACCAGACCGGCACCATGCGGTGGATGATGTGCTCCTGCTGGCAGAGTTCATATTCTTCCTTGACGCACACAATGGAAACCATTTGCAGCAGGTCGGCAATTTGTGCCATCCCGCTCTCATCCGCTACGCCCAGAAGCTGTTTCTGGCGTTCAATGCCCAGCACGGTTTGGAGCGCCAGGCGCCCGGCTGCGCAGCTTTCTCCCGCCGCGGCGACGCGGGGTTTCACCACCTGTTCTTCGTATTGCTGAAACAGGCTACCCCAATCGATCTCCGACTCTCCCGAACCGCCCAGGAGCTGGCGTTGGCGTTCACGCCCCAGGACTTCGGCCACCTGGCTTTGCAGGCGGCGCTCGGCATCTCCCCCGATACGCTGACGCACCGGTTCGGTATCCGCCAGCAACCCTTTGGTCACCCCATAGCCGCTGAAATGCAGTAAGCGGATTTTAATTTCGCCCGAATCGACCACCGGCGGAGCCAGGACGACATCTTCGCCCGCGCCCTTATACCCAAAAAGGATTTGCTGGTCGACAGGTATTTCCTGGGCCGGGGTGATGGTCAGGGTGACAAAATTATGGAAAAACAAACCTTCCGGCTCCAACTGCACAGCCAGCGGATCACTGCCAAAGGGCATACCTGCCAGGCTGGTGACGGGGGTCATGCGCACGGTGGTTTCGTTGATCAACGCATCCCCCGGGATCTCCAGGGTGAAGGTCGTGCCGGTCGCGGATTGGACCGTCAACGTACCCCCCTCCACCGGCATCAACGCTTCCACACGCCTGCTCTCATCCAGAGAAACACTGACATTAATCGGGTCTGGGTTGGCCGCGAACACATAAGCAGACTCCGGTGAGGACTTCCCAGGAGATGACGAATTGAACGGCAGGTCAGGCAGGCGGCAGGCCGACAGAACCACGATCACGATTCCGAATACGGAAAACAGGCGCAATTTCATATACCCTCCCCGAATCAAAACCTACCAAGGAACGATGCAGTGGTTAGGGGAAGCGCCGGTTTTTTCTCAAAAACACGCTTGCGACAGTCCCCATCCATTCCAGCCCTGATCAATAGTCAACTTTAAAGATACGAATAATCTATATTATTCGATATACAAGCGGCTGTCAAATTGTTTTGGATCTGCGAGTGCATTTCAGTCCTGGGGCGACATCACCCCACCTCCAATTTCCCTGGACCTGCCTTGACATCATCCCTGATGCGAACCGGTCCGA
>JACRAG010000239.1 GCA_016213455.1 Anaerolineae bacterium
GGTGAAAATCGCCCGGGCGATTCTGTCTGGTGAAGCGGACCGTGGAATCCTGTTGTGCGGATCCGGCGTTGGCGCTTGCATCGCGGCTAACAAAATTGATGGTATTTATGCTGGCGTCTGTCATGATACCTACTCTGCGCATCAGGCAGTCGAGCACGATGCGATGAATGTGCTCTGCCTGGGTGCGCGAATCATTGGCGAAGAATTGGCTAAAGAGCTGGTTGCGGTTTTCCTGGCAGCCGAATACTCCAATGAAGAACGCCACAACCGGCGCACAGGGAAAGTGCGCCAAATCGAAAAAACCGGGAAGCCGGGTTAGCGCTTAACAGCCGGTAATCTTACCGGCTGATAGACTTCTCTTAGGTCACAGGGATTTGTATGAACCCAATTCAAGAAATCACATTCGCGGGTCAATCGCTCTGGTATGACAATATTCAACGCTCATTGTTGGAAAGCGGTGAATTGAAGCGAATGATCGATAATGGCATCATTCGGGGTGTCACCTCGAATCCAAGCATTTTCCATAATGCGATCTCCAAATCGACGGATTATGATGCGGCGCTTCAGCCGATGGCATGGTCCGGTTGGGGAGCTGAGCGCATCTTTACACAGCTGGCAGTGGAAGACATTCGCGCGGCTGCCGATCTTTTCCGCTCGTTGTATGAAACCACCGATGGCGCAGACGGTTACGTGAGCCTCGAGGTCAGCCCTTACCTGGCGAATGATACCCAGGCTACATTGGAAGAAGCGCGACGGTTATGGCAGTTGGTCGATCGGCCCAACCTGATGATTAAAATTCCGGCGACAGCTGAGGGACTGCCGGCAGTACGCGAGGCGATTGCCAGTGGGATCAATGTCAATATCACCTTGATTTTCTCCCAGGAGCGCTACGCGGATGTGATTGAAGCGTATTTGACTGGACTGGAACGGCGCACCGCCGCCGGATTGCCGATCCATCGGATTGCATCTGTGGCTTCTTTCTTTGTCTCCCGGGTGGATTCAAAGGTGGATGCGAAACTGGTTGAATTGGCCAAGAGCGATCCGCGCGCTTTAGGATTGGGTGGTAAAGCTGCCATCGCCAATGCCAGGTTGGCTTACGCTTTGTTTCAAAAAGTATTTGCCAGTGACCGATTTTTGTCACTGAAGGAAAAAGGTGCGCGTGTTCAGCGACCACTGTGGGCTTCCACCAGCACGAAGAACCCATCGTATCGAGACGTAATTTATGTTGAAGAATTGATCGGTCCGGATACCGTCAACACGGTTCCGCCACAGACCCTGGAAGCCTTCCGTGATCATGGAAAAGTTCGCTTGAGCCTGACCGAAGGGATTGAACTGGCGCGCACGGATCTGGCAGCCCTGGAAACCATGGGCATATCGATGATTGAGTTCACCGAGCAGTTGGAGATGGAAGGTGTAAAGGCTTTCTCCGATGCCTATACCGCATTGATTAAAACGCTGGACGAACGGCGAGTTGCTTTCCAGTCTCAACTGGGCTCGCTGGTGCGGTCTGTAGCCGCGCGTGTTGACAGCCTCGAAAGCATGGATTTCAGCCGGCGTCTCCATCAGCATGATCCGAGCCTATGGACAGCAGATGTTGCCGGTCAGGGCGAAATTGTTAAGCGCATGGGCTGGTTGGAAGCAGATCAAACCAGCCGGAGCCTGGTACCAGAAATCGAGGAATGCGCCCGAGAATTAGTCAACGCGGGTTACACCCACGCCCTGCTGCTGGGGATGGGCGGATCTTCTCTGGCTCCCGAAGTGATGCGCCTGTCCTGCGGCGTTCGAAAAATTAACGGTAAACCCGCCCTGGATTTGCTGATTCTGGACTCGACCGATCCCGGTCAGGTTGCAGAAGCTGCCGCCTGGTCTAACAGCCGCAATACCCTTTACATTGTTTCGTCGAAATCTGGCGGCACCAGTGAGGTGAATGCTTTCTTCAATTACTTCTGGGCCAAAACTCATGCTGAATTGGGTGATGAAGCGCCGAGCCATTTCATTGCCATCACAGACCCGGGAACCTCATTGGATAAGATGGCGCAGGAAAGGAAATTCAGGAAAGTATTCCATGCCGACCCGACCGTGGGTGGGAGAAATTCTGCACTGACTGCTTTTGGTTTGGTTCCTGCTGGATTGATGGGATTGGACATCGAAGGCATGCTGGATTGTGCCAGCAAAATGGCCAGCCAGTGTGAGGCGGATGTTCCTGTCGGACGGAATCCGGGGGTGGTGCTTGGCGCGATCATGGGCCAGGCAGCGTTGGAAGGGCGAGACAAAGTGATTGTTCTGGCTGATCCGATGTGGGCTCCTCTCGGCCCCTGGATGGAACAACTCATCGCTGAGTCGAGTGGAAAGCAGGGTAAAGGCATCTTGCCGGTTGAACGTGAGCCTGTTCATGACGCGTCCTGGTACAGCCACGACCGGTTGTTTGTTTACCTCAAATCCGAGGGAGAGTTTGCTCAGTTGGCCAACCAGCTGCTGCATGCCGGTCAACCCGTGTTGACGATCACGAACCGCGATTGCAACGACCTGGCTGCCGAGTTCTATCGCTGGGAGGTTGCCACGGCGACGGCTTGTTCGATCATTGGGGTTAATAGCTTTGACCAACCGGATGTGCAGGACAACAAGGACCGCACCACCCGCAAGGTCAAGGCGTTCCACGAAACAGGCAGCCTGAGTGAACCTGAAGTCGTTTGGACCAACCAACAGGCACGGGTATATGGACAAAAGGTCGGTTCGAATGCTGGCATACGTGAGTTGGTCGATGCATTCCTGACTCAAGCCAAACCGGGAGATTTTGTCGCCATCAATGCCTACCTGCCTCGCAACGCGACCATGGTTGATGCACTGCAAACGCTGCGCAAACGCGTTGCGGATGTAACCGGTTTGCCCACAACCTTGGGGTTTGGACCCCGGTTCCTACACTCTACCGGTCAACTTCACAAAGGCGGTCCTGCAAGCGGATTGTTCCTGCAAATCACCGCGGATCCGAAGGACGATCTGGAGGTCCCAGGTGAAAATCTGACATTCGGCACGCTAGAACGAGCTCAGGCGTTGGGTGATCTTGAAGCGCTGCTTGCCCGAGACCGGCGGGCGATCCGGATCCACTTGTTGGAAGCCAAAGTCACTGATCTATAACTCCTCGTTATGAGTAAAAAGAGCGTCTTGATGGCGCTCTTTTGATTCTTGTGTTTCTCTTGCCCCCTTAGAAATTCTGATGTATAAATACTTCATTAAATTTCAGGCGATTGTTTGCATGATTCTTTCTCACCTTCAGATCAATACCCCGTTGAAGTTTCCTAAGCGACGATGGATTGCTGACTTGTTCTAGCCAGACCATTCCTTCGTCATTTTCCCTTTCAACTCATCATCAGGTAAGTACCGGACGGACGCATGGCGAAGCAGGCGAGACGTTTCGGTGGTTTGTTTATTCATTCCGGTCCCGGCCGGAGCGGATTTAGCCAATTGGAGGAGATAATGAAATATTCATTTGTAAGAAGAGGCGCGTTTGCGGTTCTTGCTCTGGTTCTGGTTTTGTCAACCGTCCTGAGCGGCTGTTCATCGGCGAAAACGATCAAGATTGGATTTGTGGCGCAAATGACCGGCCCTGACTCTTATGTCGGGCAGGCGGCAAAATTGGCGCTGGAAGACCGTATCGCTGAAATCAATGAGGCTGGGGGTATCGAAGGATACCAGGTGCAGTTAATCACCTATGACAGCCGTTCGGAAGTGCCGGAAGCGGTCGCCGCGGTTAAACGGTTGATCGACCAGGATAAGGTTACAGCCGTGATTGGCCCCGAATGGTCTGGCGCGGCTATTCCCATTGCTACGATTGCCAACACGTCCAAAACCCCAGTCATTGCTACCACCGCATCGAATACCCTGGTCACGGTGGACGAAGCCGGCAATGTCAACCCCTTCATGTTCCGCGTGTGCTTCATCGACCCCTACCAGGGATTTGCCATCGCTGACTTTGCCTATAAAGAATTGGGGAAACGCAAAGCGGCCTTTATCACCGATGTCACTGCGGCATATTCCGTAGGCATCCAGAACTTCTTTGAAGAACACTTTACGGCGTTGGGTGGTGAGTTGGTTGCCAAAGAAGGTTATCAGGCCAATGACCAGGAATTCCGCGCGCAGATCTCCAAAGTGGTCGATTCCGGCGCTGACTTGCTGGTTGTCCCGACTGCGACCTATCGCGATATCGCGCTCATTTCCAAGCAGGCTGCCGCGCTGGGTCTGCAGATCCAATACCTGGGGGTAGATGGATGGGTGGTCGATGATCTCTTGACCATGGCTGGCGTAGAGTTGGATGGCGCTTATCTTTCCTCCGGGGTAACTACCGAGTCAC
>JACRAG010000236.1 GCA_016213455.1 Anaerolineae bacterium
CAGGTTGTGTGCGAGCAGCGCCTGTTCAGCCACCAGGCTGGCGCCGGCGTTGGGGCTGCTGATGGCATCGAAGATGGCGGTCAGGGTCATCCACCAGGTGAACTGCTCGAAGGCTTCTTTGTTGAACCAGAGCACATCTTTATAACGGTTGACGCCCAGATAGCGCTGCACGGCTTCATCCGTGAACCAACCCGTCAGCACCTGGCGCAGCGTCTGCCGCGATGCGGTGGTGAACCAGCCTTGGCGTTCTGTGAGCAGACCGATCATCTCGATGGCGCGCTGGATGCTGATCTCGTCCAAGCCTGCGCCGCGGGCAGCTTCGGCGAGGGCGCGGTTGAGGTGCCACTCGTCCAGCCATGCGCGGCTAATCGCCGGATATTGTACCGGGTCGATGATTTTGCCCAGGCTGCGCACGAACAACCAGCCTGAGATGGTAAACCAACGCATGCGCTCATTTTTGGAGAGCGGCGTCAGGATGTACTTGACTGCCCCAGCATAACCGCGCGAGCCGGGCATGGGGAATTTCCTGGCGAGCACCGGAAGGGACAGCGCGGCTTCCAGGTTGCGCTTCAATTCCGCGGTCAACACAGGCAGGTCTGGTTGGGCATCTGCGATCATTGCGGCGCCCTGCAGCAGCGCGGTGTATTTTAGGGCAGCTTCTTCCAACAGACGGGTGGGTACCTGCTGATCAACTTCCAACAGGCGATGATCCCACAGGTAACGCAGGTATCCAGGATTGGCAATCTCGCGGAACGGGTTGAGCACCGGTTTGATCACCAGCTCGCGCAGCGCAATTTCCATGGAAGGAACTCCCCGCCCGTTCAGGTACTCTGCGAGCTGCGCATAGGAGCCGTATTCATCGTCTTCGATCTGGCGGAAATCCAGGAAGGCGTGGTATTCGTAGGCGTTGAGGTTCAGCCGAAGCCCATTCGTGACCAAATCATCATTGGCGTAGATGAATTCGAGGCCGTTGGATTGATCGCGTGCAATGGTGAAGCGGCCCGCTCCAGGCTGGATGCCCAATCCCTCAGCAAGGGTGCGCTGGATGACAGGACGGTCGCCGCCCGGCACCTTGACCACGAACGGCGCCGATACGCGCAGCCAGCCGCTGGTGGAACCAAAACGGTTGTGCACCACCACCAGACCACGCTCGCTGCCAGTCCCGTTGGAATAGGCGATCACATTTTCGTCCACCGAGCCATCATCGGTGACGAAATCGAACAGCAGGAAGTTTTGCACATCGGCAAAGATCGCGCGGCGCTGCAGCAGGGGCGTAATTTCACTGCGGTGGCGATCCACAAGGTAATGGTCGATTGCCTCATCCCAGAGCGGTTTGTAAAATTCCATGCCGTATTTTTCGGCGAACCCCTCGAATTGCCCGTGACCGATCATCGGCAGGCCTGGCAGGGTTGCCAGCAGGGTGCACACACCAAAGTATTTGTCGCCTTTGCCAAACTGATCCACCGCGGTGCGCTCGTCCGGGTTATTCATAAAGTTGACATAACGCTTGAGAATATCCGGGTCGAACTCGAGAGTGTTCTTGATCAGCACCCGGTACTTGGCGTTTTCTTCGTTGCGCAGCATGTTCATAAAGGCGCTGTTATAAACACGGTGCATGCCCAATGTGCGCACAAAATAGCCTTCCATCAGCCAGAAGGCTTCCGCCAGCAGCAGCGTGTCGGGCGCTTCCACAGCAACCCGGTCCACCACTTCACGCCAGAACTCGTTGGGGAAGGCAGCATTGAACTGCTCGTGAGTCAGACCGTGTTCTGCGCGGGATGGAATGGCGCCACCGGTTCCTGGCTCGGGAAACCACAGACGCTGATAATGGCGTTTGGCAAGGGTCATGGCGGCGTCGAAGCGAATGATGGGAAAACGCCGCGCCACATTCAGGATGGTCTGGATGACTGCCTCGCGCACCACCGGGTTGAGGTAATTCAATTGGGCGGTGTCATTCCAGGGCATGGTTGTGCCGTCGTTGCCGTGATAGACATAGCGGGTTCGCCCATCGCGGTGATCGACATACTGGAAGGTCACCGCGGCATCGGTGCGGTCAAAGTAATGATCTTCCACCCGGATGCTGACGGCTGGATTGCTGGAAAGATCGGCCCCGCTGAAGCTGTAATTGGGGTAGGGGCTGTAATCCAGGTTGACAAACCAATCCGGATGATCGACCAGCCAGGGAGAATCGATGCCCATGTGATTGGGTACCATGTCGGATGCCAGGCGAATGCCGTGCTGCCAGGCGCGCTCGCGCAGGTTCTGGTAGGCTGGTTCGCCGCCGAGGTCCGCGGCGATATCGTAGGAGAACAACGAATAGGCGGAGGCGATGGCATCCGGGTTGCCAGTCATGCGTTTGATCTCTGCTGAGGCGCGGCTGCGCTCCCACAGGCCAATCAACCATAATCCGCTGAACCCGCGTCGGTTCATCTCAGCCAGCTCTTCGTCGGGTACCTGGTCCAGACGGGTAATACTGCGTTTGTATTGTTTGCTGAGTTGATCCAACCAGACATACGTATTTTTGGCGATCAAGACCAGGCGCGGCATCCACTCTCGGTCCGGGCTGAAGGCTTCGGTTTCCAATTCCGCCAGTGCTGAGGCGTCATAAGTGGGCGCAATGGTGGGTGCTCCGCCGCCCCCAAAAAAGGCCGAACGGCTTTTTTCTTCCTCTTTGATCAGGTCCAGGCTGCTGAGCAAGCGGAAAAGGAACTGTCCGAGCAGCTCACTCCACCGTTCGCGGATGTATTCGAGCTGTCCGGATAGTGAGTAGGGCACGGCAATGGACGGACTGCGCAGCATGTTGACCAGGTCAATCAAATCCGGGCCAAATGGCGGTTGTTCGCCAAAGAAAGTTTGCAGATTTTGCATCACCCGCATGTAGGCTGTAGCGTTTTGCAGCCGGGTGTCATCAAACAGTTCCTGGAAGGGTTGGGTGGCGGGGTTGTTGTTGGTGACCCAGAGCAGGAGCATCTCCTCGAGCAGGACTTCACGATTGGACCGGCCATTTGTGCTGCCAGCCAGGTATTCGTTGAGGGAAACTTTGCCCTGGTAAACGGCGGTGGGAGGAAATTCGCGGGTGAACTCCACCAGGCAGCGCTCCGTCTCCTGCCGGCCCAGACGGGCTTCCACGCCCAGCAAGGCGTTCTGGAAGGTGTTGGGGTCCATTTGTTCGCGGTAGAGCTTGATCACATGGTGAAGAATTTCGTCGATCAACCCCATTGCGTTGATCTGTCCGGCTTGAACGGCCTGCTCAGGATAGTGAATCAAGTCGCGCTGCTGGTTGATCTTCTGTGCCAGCATGCGCGCCGCATAGAAATTAGCGAATACAACATTCCCATTGGTAGCGAACAGGGAAGCATCCAGCTGGTAACGGTCACGAGCCTGCCTTGAAATGTGAAATTCCATTCGGACTCCTGGAGTTAGGTTGCGAAAGCGGATAAGACCTGGAGACGGGTGGAAAATCCACCGGAGCCAGGCTCATTTGGATGAATTCATTATAGCCTTACTCAATGAATTCGGAACGCGCTGTTTCATCTCCGGCAAGTTCCGGGAGCGTCAGGAATGTGCCTTTTTCACCCTCCACCGCAACGCCGCGCACCAGCCTCCCGCTTTCAGCCAACCTGGACACTGCTTTTTCGGTCAAATCTGGCGTCCAGCTTAATAATCGCTGCAGCTCCACCTGCCTGGCAGCACCCTGGGTGCGCAGGGCGGACAGCAACAGTTCACGGCGCGCCTCCCATTCGCTGATGGGGTGCGCCCTTTCGACCAAATCGGGGTAATGCCGGGTGACCAGGTCAAAGACGAAGGCATAACGCCATGCTCCGGCTTCCGCGATGCCGACCGGCAGGATACGCAGGGTGGTTTGCAGTTCTTCGAGCGCACGGTTGAAAGGGGCGTCGCTGTTCTTGCCTGCCAGGCGGGCTGCTTTGCGCAGCGCGACCGAATCCATGGGCCCTTGATCGAGGAGAGTCTCATACACAGCGCGCGCTTCTGCGGTCAGGCGACCGGCTTCATAGTCGATCAGGTAATCTTCCTCAGGCGAACCGTAATTGGGCGACAGCGCGTAAAAATAGGGCAGCATCGTTAACGAAGCGAACGTGTTGCGTTTCTTTAACAGGCGTCCATAATAGACGCGGCGCTGGCCCAGCAATCCGTCCTTCCAACCCCAGGTGACATGACCGGGGTCGTCGTGTTCGTCTGGGACCGGTCGGTTGCCGGCGACGGATGTCCATAAACTGGGGAATTCCAGGCCTTTATGCGGCCAAAATAGCACAAAACCGCGTTCGTTGATCCAATTCACCGCTTCATCTGGCGAAGCTGGACCTGTGCCAGGAGTCAAACGATAAGTGAAGGCGCGGTGCGCGTCGAGTGCAGTGCGAGGAAGAAAAGCCATCTCATAACCCTGGGATGATATATCAGAACATTTGTCCTCAAATGATACACCGGATTGGTGCAAAAAAACAGAGGGAAAGAGCATTTTCCCCAGGGCTATTCGCAAAGTCTTTGAATAGCCCTTTATTCATCCCCGCGGCTTCGCCGCCGCCCCCTCATGAAAGGGGGCAAAAGAATAATTGGGGTGTTGGGGG
>JACRAG010000237.1 GCA_016213455.1 Anaerolineae bacterium
ACGGACCTGTACGCGCTGGGCGTGACGTTCTTCCGCATCTTCACCGGCCAGGCGCCGTTCACTTCCGGCACGGTGATGAACCTGCTGTTCAAGCACAAGTTCGAAGCGCCCCCAGTGCCGAAGACGCTGCGCGGCGATTTGCCCGAGGACCAGCGGCAAGAGCCACAACGGGACTTCGGAGCCGGAGAAGAAGCGGGTGATCGCGCCATACGCCCAGGAGATGTTGCGGATGTCCAGGGTGAAGACCGCCAGCAGCCCCAGCAGGTAGTTGAGCGAGAAGGAAACGCCCACCCCCAGCACCAGGCTGGTCAGAAAAAGCAGCGCCTGGAGCGGGGTGGAGGGCAGTTGCACCTGCAGGAGGAGCATCCCCGCCAGCAGCATGGGCAGACCCATGGTCAGGCTGACGAAGAGCACCTCGCCAAAGCTGCGCGCCAGGGTGTGCAGGTGGAAATCCAGCGGTTTAAGGATGTCCATCACGATCTCGCCGCTCTTAACCCGCGAGGCAATGCTATAAGCCACATAAGTTGAGGGGCGCATGATCATAAAAACCACCGCAGAAATGCCGGCGTAGGTCACCATCTGGGACAGGCTGACCCCGAACGCGCCCGGCTGCTGGGTGTACAACACGCGCCACAGCCAGTAAGCGCTGAACATCCACACAAAGCTGGTGACAAGACGCAGCCAAAATTCAAAGCGGAAGATGGCTGCGGCGTGAAAGGACTGTCGGGCAAAGGACCAGAAGATGCGCATGGGTCAATCCCTCATCTTTTGGGCTTTGTCCAGGTAAATGGCGCGGATGACTTCCTCGATCTCGCGGTCCTGCACCGTAAGATCCACCACTCCGCAGTGCGCGCTGAGTTGGGCGATCAGGTCGGACACGGGGGTGTCAAAGCGGTTAAAACGGTACCACTTTTTACGGCCTTCGCTTTTCAGCAGGGCTGCAGTGGGCAGCTCGAAATCGGCGATCTCTTCTTCAAATTCGACCGTCATCACGCGTTCGCTGCCGTAGTGTGCGCGGATATTGTCCACGCTGCCGTCGTAGATCAAACGCCCCTGGTCGATGATGATGACGCGCGGGCACAGTTTTTCAATCTCATTGGTGTCGTGGGTGGTCAGGATGACGGTGACCTTGCGGTCACGGTTGATTTGTTGAATGAAGCGGCGCAGTTTGTCTTTGCTGATCACATCCACGCCGATGGTGGGTTCATCCAGAAAGAGGATTTGCGGGTTGTGCTGCAGCGCAGCGGCGATATCCGCGCGCACGCGCTGGCCCAGGCTGAGCTGGCGCACCGGCACATGCTGGAACTCGTGCAGGCCGAGCAGGTCATTGAACAGGCTCAGGTTGGCGCGGTACTGCGCTTCGGGACCTTTGTAGATGTCACGCAGCAGGGCCAGGCTGTCAATCACCGGCACGTCCCACCACAGGTGGGTGCGCTGCCCGAACACCACGCCGATGTTGCGGGTGTGTTCCTTGCGGCTGCGGCATGGGTCCAGCCCGCACACTTCCAGCCGACCACGGGTGGGGGTGAGAATACCCGCGAGCATTTTGATGGTGGTGGATTTGCCAGCCCCATTTGGGCCGATGTAGCCGACCATCTCACCCTGGTCGACAGCAAAGGAAATGTCATCGACAGCGTTGATGACCTCATATTCGGGATTGAGCAGCAAGGTCAGCGTACCCCAGACGCCCTCTTTTTTCTTGCGGCGTTGGAACTGCTTGGTGATATTTTCTGCAGTTAAGAATGGCATAACCGGTTTACCTGACGATTGGAAGATGGATGGAGGGGCTGCGGTGGCTTTTCGGGCCTCATTCAGCAGCATGAAAAAATAGTCGAGATCCGTATCCAAATGGCTGTGCTTTTCCGCCCAATGGTGATCCATTTGGATAACAAACTCCATTATACGTCGATTGGAAATGGAAGACAGGTCTTATTTCCACTTCCCGCCGGGTTGTGAATCGGGTATATTAATTTCATCCATGCGCCCTCAAGTTGATTTTCTTTCGTTGTATCAGGCATTCGATGCGCCCATCGTCGCGGCGGACTGCGGGCAGTTCTGTGCGCCGCATAATCCCAACGGCGTGCCATTCTGCTGCGACATCCATCACGCGGTCCCTGCGGTTTATCGCGCGGAATGGAAGGCGTTGAAGGCGTCCACGGACCTGTGGCGCCTGTGGCGCGGCGAGGGCAGCGCCGCTGAACAGGCGGCTGCACTGCGCGCGGATACACCCAGCAATATGACGCTGCTGGTATGTCAGGGGGCGGCGCGCTGTCAGCGCCCATTTCGCAGCCTGGCCTGCCGGCAGTTTCCCTTCTTTCCTTACCTGACGGAAGACTACGCTTTTATCGGCCTGGCTCCGGATGCAGATTTCACCACACGCTGCTGGGTGCTTCAGCATCCTGGCGCAGTGACCGCTGCCTACCGGCAGGAAGCTGTGGCTGTTTTTGACCGGCTCTTTTCGCTGTGGCCGGATGAAATGGACAGCTATGCCGACCGCTCGGAAGAATTGCGCCAGGCCTGTATTGCCAGGCGCCGCCGCATTCCACTGCTGCATCGCAGCGGATTAAACTATTGGCTTTCACCGGCTTCGGGCCGGCTGCGTCGCGCCGATTTTCTCAACCCGCTATGACCACCGAGCCGCTGCGCATTGGCCTGAACATGGGCAGCAATGAACCCTACTGGGTGATGGTGCGAGAGGCCATCATCCAGCATGCGCCCAACCTGCCGGTGCAGCTGGTGCATCTAGAGATCGACCAATTCCACGACTGGTCGCGGCGCGAGGTGGAGTTGACAGTGGACGGATTGCGCGCACAGCGGGTGGGGGCGATCATCTCCTGGGGGATGCCCGAGTCGTTCAGCCTGGCGGCATTGGATGCGGGGATGATTATCTTTATCGCCGCGGAGGCGCGCCTCCGGCACCCACGTCTGTTAGGCCTTTCCACTTTGTATGATTCAGCTCGCGAAGTGGGCGGCCTGGTGATGCGCAGCCTGAATGGCAAAGGGCATGTCCTGGCGGTGGAAGGCGTGGCGTTAATGGACGGTAACACCGACTCGCGTGGGCAGGGCTTCCGCGACGCTGCCAAACGCTATCCTAGCATCCAGTTGACCGGCCTGCCCATCCCTTACCCACCCGTGGACCCACAACCCTATATTGAAGCGGCTTTGTTGGAACTGGATCAACCGGCGGATGCGATCGTTTGCGCCTCCGACTACCTGGCACTGCAGGTCAGCAAGGCGGCGCGCAGCATGGGGTTGCTGCCTGCCGGCGGACTGGTGGCGGGCATTGGCGGCGATCCGCTGGCGCTGGAGGCCATCGCGCGCGGCGAGATGACGGCAACGGTGGATATTACCCCGCCGGCCTTGTGCTGCAAGATCCTCGAATATACCTGGAAAATGATGCGCGGGCAGCCGGTGGCCGGGCCACTGAAATTTTCCACCAATCTGGTGACCATTCAAAACGTCACCGAAGTGATGAAGGAAAAATTCCTGACGGTTGCGCGGCTGCCCAGCCGCATGGTTGGGGTCAACCGCGAGCAGCAGCTGCGGCATACCGATCAGTTGGAATGGTCGCTGCAGGTCATTCGCCGGCTCAGCGCATCGCTGGACCGCCGGCAGGTGTTAGATGAAATCACCCAGATGGTCCGCGACCGCTATCACTATGACCGGGCCTACGTGTATTTCTGGTCGCAGGATCACCAGGCGCTGCTGCGGGATGACACGTTGAGCAGTGAGGTTGTTGTGCCGATGGTGCGCCTGACAGACGGCGGATTGGTCGGACAGGTGTATGTGGATGCCAGGCCGGTGGTCATCCTGGATGCGCAGCACAGCGCCGTTTACCCGCTCGATATGGCATATCCGCATACCCGCTCTCGCACCATTTTACCCATCCGCCTGGGTGAGACCGTTACCGGCGTGCTGGATTTGCACAGTCATCAATTGATGGACCAGGACCAGGAAGATTTGTTGGGACTGCAGCTGCTGGCTGATCAGGTGGGGATCGCTTTCCGCAACGCGCGTTTATACGAAGATGCGCTGCGCTCCTTGCGCCTATCGGAAGAAGCTGACCGGCTGAAAACCCGCCTGCTGGCGAATGTCAGCCATGAGCTGCGCACGCCCTTGAATCTGATCCTTTCTTACAGCAAATTGGGGTTGCGCGATCTTCACCAACAGGACGATCTGCGCGAAGACCTGCAGGTGATCCAGACTTCGGCGGTGCACCTGCAGCGCCTGATCAATGATCTCCTGGATTTGTCGCGTGCAGAAATTGACGA
>JACRAG010000241.1 GCA_016213455.1 Anaerolineae bacterium
TCTAAAAAGACCCAGCAAAATTACTTGCTTTTCTCTTTTTCAACACTGATCACTTCACGCCCCTGATAATGTCCGCAGCTCGGGCATACCGTGTGCGGAGGGCGCATTTCGCCGCAGTTACTGCACTGAACCAGATTCACGGACTGCACCGTGTCCTGACCACGGCGACGATCGCGGCGGCCTTTCGAGTGTTTGCGTTTCGGGTGCGGAACCATTCACAATCTCCAATCTCTTTCAAGCGAATTACCAGTTTCAAAGCCGCATTATTCTACTCTTTCCCTGCGAAACCGTCAAGGGAACACCCGCTCTCTCGAACACCCATTCTCCAATCTCCGCTTTCACACAAAAATTTGGGACTTTTTTGTCGCCGATTTTCCCTCCAGCTGAGGGTGTTGATTGACATTCATCTTGCTCAGCCGCAAATTGACCCTACGGTGAAGCTGCTCATAGGTAATCTTATATTTCGCCTTTTTAATCGCTTCCATCGCACAAAAAGTCAACGCGCCATGATTGGTGCCGCCAAAATTGCCGTCAAAGGAGAATTCATTATCCCGGCAGCCGCTCAGCAAAATATCATGCATTTGTTCTTCGGAAATGGTCCCAGCAGAATTGGGCTTGGCCAGGAAGGGATTGATTAATTCTTTCTTTCCCAGCACTGAGGGGGGCAAGAATCGAGGCCGAAGATCCATCAAGGGCAATTTGGTGCCCGAACCAGAGAAGCAATTGTCCAGCACAACGCTCAATTTGACATTCTGCGGAACCCCGCTGAACAACTCACGCAATTCATCATCGATGATCTGACTCTGATCAATATCGTACGGGCACAGCAGCTCATCGTACTTTTCATCGGAATCCTTGGAGACCTCATAGGAACCATGAGATGAGTTGGTAAACACCAGCACATCCCCAGGAGCTGCGCCTTTCAACAGGTCTTTCAAAGCGGCGATCACATTCACTTTGGTGGCATCCTTGTCCAGGATGATTTTCACATCCGAAGATGCAAAGTTATAGTGATCGATGAGCAATTTAGCCCAGGCGTTTGCGTCATTCACACACCCGCGCAGGTCATTGCCGACCAGGGGGTAATCATTGATGCCCACACACAATGCTTTTTTCGACATGGCTTTTCTCCTTACATCGCAAAGAACAGATCGCCCAGTTCGGCAGATGTGATCGTACCATCTTTGACTTTGTCCTCAATTACAGCTGCCCGGCTGGCTGGCGCCACGGGTCCGGGTTTCCCAAATAAACCGACTTTTTTCTTTGGAATCCGCGTGTTCAATGAACAATCCCCCGAGATGATCAAGCCTTCAACGGCATTAATTACATCTCGGTTACCAGGCAGATCTCGGTGGGTTGCCTGTGCGAAAAACAAGCGGGCTTTCTTGAAGTTGCCTGACCACCCAGGCACGGTCCCATCGCCGGATTGCGCGCCTTCGTCAAAACTGGTGAATGCAACTTTCTTTTTGCCCGCATCATTTACAAGCGATGCCTTTGTCATCGTAGAAATATGGCAGCCAGCGATCTGGATCAATTCCACCTGTGGATCGCTAACCGCCAACAGACCGTACAATCGCCGGGCCATATCCAGATATTCCTGGCGAATCCCTTCGACACCCCACTCCTCAGCGCGATACAGATCAAAATCCACCGGGTAATCCATACCCGAGGGGAATACCACCTTTGGCGCAGGCAGCAGCTGGTAAACGCTGGGCATGGACAAAATGACTTCGCGCATCCCATTGTCACTGTTGAGCTTGTCGACGACTGCCATCATCGAATTGCCGTTGAATAGGTTGTCAATAGCGCTGGTAGCCCCCAGGTGCGGCGTGCCAAGGGTAATCACCCGCTTGATGCGTTGCTCTGCTTCCTGCGTGTGCCGAGCAAGGTAGGTCCGTGAAACCAGCCCTCCCATACTGTGTGCGACCAGGGCGAACTGCATCTTGGCATCTCCACCAGACCAGCGTTGGATGCAGCGTGCAAGCTCATCCGCATTGGTTTCAATCGGAAGGCGCCAATCGTAAGGGAACTCAAACACCGTAAATTTCCGGCGCAGGCTGATGACCAGCTTCATGTAGGTCAGCTTTTCCAGCGAAAACGCCGCACAGTCCACCTCGGGAGCGCCGATCTGGCTTCCCTGCTCGCCCACACGAAGATAACCGCCATGCCCTTCCAAAAACAACAAAGGGTTGACCCACAGCAATGTGGTCACTCCCCGCACGCTAAACAGCAGCGAACCCATGATGCCAGGAAGAACCACCACGGCTTCCCTGACTCCCCGCGCTTTAGGCGCGCGCGCTGATGCAGCAATTTCTTCAGCCTCTTTTTCGCCGACCAGTTCGGCCAATCCGAGAGCCTCGGGATCCGACTCCAGCTGCTTTTCAAGTTCTGCCATCGACAATAAAGAGATCTGATTAAGAACGTCAAGATTCGACATGGCTTCTCCTGGGAGTGAAGGAATATTGGATTGTTAATAATATAAATCTTAATAGTCTTTTTTACAACCGGAGCTTATCAGGTAGAATAGGCTCATGAACAAAGCCAAAGTCTTCATTACCCGAAATCTTCCTGAGATTGGTATCCAGTTACTGGCGGAGTACGCCGACCTGGATATCTGGCCTGGCGACCTTCCCCCCGACCAGCCGTCATTATTGGAACACTGCGCCGGCGTGGACGGAATTTTGTGCCTGCTGACAGACCGCATGGATGCTGCCGTCATGGATGCAGCCGGTCCAAAATTAAAAGTCATCAGCCAGTATGCGGTCGGTTATGACAACATCGATATCGCCGCAGCCACTCAACGCGGCATTCCTGTCGGCAACACCCCGGGTGTTTTGACCGATGCAACCGCCGATATGACCTGGGCTTTACTCATGGCAGCCGCCCGTCGCATCGTGGAAAGTGACCGTTTTGTGCGCGAAGGCTCCTGGAAAACTTGGGGACCCACTTTGCTGCTCGGTCCTGAAGTTGCTCATAGCACCCTGGGGATTGTTGGTTTTGGCCGCATCGGACAGGCGGTTGCTCGCAGGGCACGCGGCTTCGACATGCGCGTCCTGTATTACAGCCGCAACCGCCAACAAGATATGGAACAGACGCTAGGCGTGGAGTTCGCTCCGTTGGAACAGCTCCTGCGTGAGGCAGATTTCATCAGCCTGCACACCCCGCTCACGCCGCAGACCAAAAATCTGATCAGCTCGCGAGAATTATCCCTCATGAAA
>JACRAG010000243.1 GCA_016213455.1 Anaerolineae bacterium
GGGATATACACAACCAGTTCCACCTCATCCAATTGTCCAATCGTCATGGTGGTGCTGCCAGGGGCAGCCGTCTCACCGACTTCGAGATTGCGGGTTAACACCACCCCATCCAGCGGCGCTGTGACCGAAAGTTTGGCAATTTGAACGTCGATAACTGTTAGGGCTGCCTGCGCTTGCGCCAGACCAGCTTCTGCCTGTGTCACTGCGCTTTGGGCCTGGGTTAACCCTGTCTGGGCAGCCTTTACCTGCAACGATTCTGCTCCGGTTTGCAGGGCATTCAACTGGTCAACAGCAGTTTCATAACGCGCTCTGGCCACGGCCACCCGGGCACGTGCTTCTTGAACGTCCTGGCTGGCAGCGCTGGAGAGCATCCGGCGATAGGCTTCCTGGGCAGCATTTAGTTCTGCCTGGGCAGCATCGAGCTGCTTTTGAGCCTGATCACTCAGTGCTTCATTGGCAGCTGCCTGATCTGCCTGGTCCATCACCTGGCGAGCAACTCGAAACGCAGCTTGCGCTTCCGCAAGTCGCTCCTCCGCGGCAACAAAGTTCGCGTTGCTGGCGCTTGCAAGTACGCTCTTCA
This sequence comes from Anaerolineae bacterium, assembly GCA_016213455.1. GTDB lineage: Bacteria > Chloroflexota > Anaerolineae > Anaerolineales > Anaerolineaceae > Anaerolinea. The sequence goes on from JACRAG010000243.1 coordinate 581, forward strand.
GGTTATCCAGTTCGGACTGCAGTGCAGTATCGGCGTCGGTCACCTCCTGCTCCACCGCTTTCATCTCCTCGTCTTTTTGATAGTACCAGACAGGCAAGGTAAATTCTTCAGGCACATCGGACTGCCATTGATTCAAACGGTTTTGTTGGTCGTGCTGGCGAGCAGCCTGCAGCGCGAGATTAACCTGAGTTTGCGCGCTGTCTTGTTGTACCCTTGCGGCATTCAGTGCAGCCTCTGCCACTTGCACCGCTGCGGCCGCTTGGTCCCGCTGTGCTTCAAGCAATGCACCTTCCAGCCGGAAGAGGGGTGCGCCCGCAGCAACCTCCTGTCCCTCCTCAACCGAAACCTCAACCACTTTTCCCCCTAATTCAGGTCCAATCGCTACCTGCCGGGCAGAAATTGTTCCTGAGGCAGTCAGTGTGCCATTTTCTGCCGCCTGACCCACGAATGGAGAACAGGCGGTTGCGGCAAACAGCAAGACAAACATCACCAGGATGCCTAATTTTCGTTTGTTCACAGGAAAACCTCCAGAAGAATGAGTGTGTTGAATGGGTGTGCTACGCGTACGCATTGGATCTCCAAAGTCGGATTGTCAGAATTAGCTAATTCGTTTACGGAACAGGATCACGGACAGGAAAAAGACCACCAGGCTGAAAAGAACCATAGGCCAGACCCACGGCCACAAGTAATTCAGTCCAATGCCCTTCAACATAATGCCGCGTACAATCTCAAGAAAATAGGTTACCGGGAGAAGATACCCGGCAAAATACGCCAGCCAGGGCATATTGTCGCGGGGATAGAGCAGCCCGGACAGGATAAAAGACGGCATCATAATAAACGACGCCAGGTACATAGCCTGCATCTGGGTGCGCGAGATATTGGAAATCAACACACCCAGGCCCAATGATCCGAGTAGGAACACCAGGCTCAAAATCATCAGGAGAACAATGCTTCCGGCAACTTCTACACCAAACCAAAAGTATCCGACGCCAACGGTCATGGCCACATTGAGCAGAGCAACCACGACGTACGGCAAGATCTTCCCCAGCATCAATTCCCAGGATTTGATCGGGGTGACAATCAGCTGTTCCAACGTTCCCTGTTCGCGCTCGCGCACAATCGCAAAGGCTGTCAGCAGAAGGGTCTGGATTTGTAAAATGACTGCCACCAGGCCGGGGATCATGAAATCCATCCGGCGCATATTCGGGTTGTATAGGAAGCGCCACCGGGCATCGATTGGAAGGCGGATGCCCCTTCCAGCGGCAGCCCCAGAAAGTTGCCGGACCAGGATTTCCTGCGAGGCCGACTGGCTGATGGTCTCCGCGGCAAGCTGGGCCGTTTGAGCCACGCTGGGATTCGAACCATCGACGTAAACAACGAACGGGCTGGAATCCCCAGTGGTGATCTTTCTGCCGAAGTCTTCCGGGATGTACAGACCAGACCGAACGATGCCTTCATCGATGAGCTGGATCACCTGGTCTTCGCTTTCCACGGCGTAAGTGATCTTGAAATACCCGCTCGCTTCAAAGCGCTCGACAAAGCGACGGCTGGCATCTGTTTTCGAAAGGTCAGCTACCGCCAAAGGAATATTTTCGACGTCTGCAGCCACCGCATAACCAAGTAGAACCAGCATCATGACAGGCATGACGATCACCAGCCCTAAGGTTCGGGGGTCGCGCAGGATGTGTATGACTTCCTTACGGACAATGGTCCACACTCGGCTCATTCTTCTTCTCCTTGTTGCAATTCAGATCGCAATCGAGCCCGGTTCTCGGCGTCCACCATGCTTATAAACACATCCTCCAGGGAGGGCAGAACTCGCTCGATACGAGAGACGGTAATTCCATTTTCAAGCAGCACTTCCTTGATTCGGTCGATGAACGATTCGCTCTCTAAGATAACGTGCAGCAGGGTACCGTAGAAAGCAGCATCGATGACACCGGGGATTGTGTGAAACAGGTTTATGGCCTCGCCAGGACGGTCACAGTCAATTTCTACCAGTTTCCCAGGCATATTTTCTTTCAGCGAATCCGGATCATCCAGGGCAATCAAGCGGGATTGGTACATCAATCCAATTTCATTACAATATTCGGCTTCATCCATGTAATGGGTGGTGGCCAAAACACTGACCCCTTGTCCAGCCAGATCATAGATCAGGTTCCAAAACTCCCGCCGCGAAACAGGATCCACACCTGCGGTTGGTTCGTCGAGAAAGAGCATCGGCGGTTCGTGGACAATCGCGCAAGCCAGCGCCAGCCGCTGCCGCCAGGCTCCGGAAAGGTTGGCGGTCAATTCATTGCGATGGTCATTCAATCCGGACATTTCGATCAGAGCATCGATCCGGCTGCTGCGAATTTTTTGTGGAAGGCGATAAAGGCGAGCATAGAAATCCAGGTTTTCAACGGCGGTCAAATCGTTGTAAAGCGAGAACTTCTGCGACATGTAGCCCAAGTTCGATTTCACCTTTTCCGGTTGCTTGGCCACATCAAAGCCCATAATTCTGCCGCTGCCCGAAGAGGGCACTAGCAGTCCGCACAACATGCGAATGGTGGTCGTTTTTCCAGCACCGTTCGGGCCTAATAATCCGAAGATCTCGCCTTTCGGTATTGAGAAGGTTACTCTGTCTACGGCCGTAAAAGTGCCAAACTTTTTGGATAATTCGTTGACCTCAACGGCATTCTCTTTAGTCATGCCGGCCTCGCTGATCTTCCACGTTGTGAATAAATACGTCTTCCATAGTGGGTTTGGCGTGTCGGAGGATGCTCACTTCCGCCCCGGCTTCCCGAAGCGCTGTTCTTAATTCAGCCGCGGACGAGTCGGCATTCACCACAGAGAGCCGCAACCGGTCGCCAACGGGCCGCCAACCCAGAACGCCAGTGGCCGACCCGACCACGGCGCGCGCGATGCGGCGCGGCATGGCTTTCAC
>JACRAG010000244.1 GCA_016213455.1 Anaerolineae bacterium
ACGGCGCGCGCATGGCTTCGCGCTGTGGCGGGCAGCCGCAGGCGCGCCTGGCGGGCCTGATGCTGCTGACCCTGCGCGGCACGCCCACCGTGTATAACGGCGACGAGTTGGGTATCGAAAACGGCAAGATCCCGCCGGAAAAGATCCAGGACCCGCAGGGCATCAACCTGGGGGCCGAGCGCACGCGCGACGTGTGCCGCACGCCCATGCAGTGGGACGCCTCGCCCTACGCGGGTTTTTCCACGGTGGAACCCTGGCTGCCGGTCAGCGACGATTACCAGACGCGCAATGTGGCGGTCCAGTCCAAAGACCCCAACGCCATGCTCTCCTTCTACCGCCGCCTGTTCTGGCTGCGCAAGGGCAGCCCGGCGCTGGTGGGCGGCAGCTACCGTGCGCTGGAAGCCGGCGCGCAGCAAAACTGCTACGCCTATCTGCGCGAAGCGCCGGAGCAGCGCGTGCTGGTGGCGCTCAACTTCGGCGACCAGCCCCAGACGCTGGAAACCGGCCTGAGCGGCGCCGGTAAGGTGTTGATCGGCACGCATGGCGACGCGCCTGCCAGCCTGGCGCTGGAGCGCATCAGCCTGCGGCCTTTTGAAGGCTTGGTGATCGAGCTGTAACGGGAAGAATAATTTCCGGATCGTTAATGACTTACGCAAAAGGATGACCCTATGGCGCGCATGTTGACCACTCCGCAACGGTTTGCCAAAGCCAGGGCGCTGATCGAAGAGGCGCGCCGCGTGCCGGTGCCCGAAGAAGGCGGGCGCTTTGACCTGAGTTACGTCGCCAGGGTGCGCGGCTTGCTGCAGGATGCGCGCGACCTGGTGAAGTTCCTGAGTTATTCGGTCGGCGCTTCGCCCGAGACCAAAGCCGCCGTCAAAGAGCTGTTTGCGGAAACCGAGCGCGTACAAGCCGAACTGCTCAAAAAATAGAAGAAAGAGGAGCCTTTTGCGAGGCTCCTCTTGTTTTTAAGCGCTGGTAGGCGGGCCGGCGGCTACTTTGCCAGGCTGGGCATTTCGGTCAGGTATTTGCGCAGAATGGCCTGCGAGAAGCCGTTGGCTTCCATAATATCGCGGAAGAAGTAGGCGCTGGGCTTGGGCGTGCGCTGGAAGGTCTTGAAATCCACGTGCACCAGGCCGAAGCGCGGCAGGAAAGAGCCCCACTCGTAATTGTCCATGAAGGACCAGTACAGGTAGCCGGTGACATTCACGCCGCGCCGCATGGCTTCGTTCAGCGCCGACAGGTGCAGGGCGAGATACATCACGCGGAAGCGGTCGTCGTCGGCGCACAGCCCGTTTTCGGTGATCATCACCGGGCGGTCCTTGAGGCGCTCCAGGTTGGCGATCAACCCTTCGGGGTAGATCTCATCCAGGTAGAACTTCATCGGGATCATGGGCAGGTATTTGTGATCGAAGCGTTTGCCGTCTTCCAGCGGCTGGCGCGAGTCGACCATCGCGCGCGTGTAATACTGCACCGCCCAATAATCCGCCGAGTCCTTCAATTCCGGCACATACACCGCGTCGAAGAACGGTGAGACGATCTCGCCGGTGCGGATGGCGTGGAGGAACATCTCGTTGAAGCCGTAGTCCTTCAACTGGGTGAAGAGCAGGTCCTGCGGGTCGTTGCGCCGGTAGGGGAAGAAATGAATGAAGGCGTGGGTGTAGGTGACCGGCACACTGGTAAATTCCTTGACCACGCGGTAGGCGCGGGCGTGGAACTGCAGCAGGTTGGCGCGGTAGCGCAAAGTCTCGGCGCTTTCGGGGCCGAAGCCCAGGTTGGGCTCGTTGAGGGTGTGGAAGCTGTCCACAAAGGGAGTCAACTGCGGGACGATGAAGCGCAGGTAGCGCTCGAATAGCGGCAGGTTTTCCAGGCTGCGGAAACCGCCCTTCTGCTCGAACCAGAGCGGCACGGTGAAGTGCACCAGGGTCACGTAAACCTGAAGACCGGCTTCTTTGAGCAGGCGCAGCTCGTCCAGGTAGTGCGCCACGGCGGCGGGGTCGTACTGCCCCTCGACGGGTTCGATGCGGCTCCACTCCACCGAGAGGCGGAAGGCGCGGTTACCCAGCTCTTTCACCAGGGCCACATCCTCGCGGTAAAGCTCGTAGTGGTTGCAGGCCTTGCCGGCCGGCACGCGGCCACCTTCAAAAGGCATGTGGTCAAACTGGGCATGGATGTTGTCGCCTTCAATCTGGTGTCCGGCGGTGGCAGAGCCCCAGACGAAGTTTTTGGGGAACTGGATATCGGGCAGGCTGAACAGATCGTACATGCAAAACTCCTTGCGGTTGGGGAATCGGGGTAATCATACCGCATTATGGCTGAAATGATGAACAGGCAGCTGCGCCTGGCGTGCATTTCAGTACTGGGGCGACATCACCCCCAATTTCCCCGCGATTTGCAAAAACTGTGAACATCCCAGATTCCCGAAGCTGTCAGGCTACTTTTTTAACAGCGCTGACGTCCGGGAAAGGCCAGAGAGGATTGCCTCATGTCGGGGCAATCCTCTCTGTGCCGGGATGCTGCTGCGGTGTTACTTGAGAACCGCCGGCAGGTAAATGTAGTGGCGGGTTTCACTGGTCAGCAGAACCAATTTGCCCTGGAAGCTGCCGTTGACATACACGAAGGCAATGGCAGGTCCGTCGGGAAAGTCGACTGGCGCCGAGAGGAACAGGGTGTCGCTGGACGGCGCACCGGGTGACAGCCATTGCATTTGGCCATTATTCAGGCGGTAAAGCTGCACCAGCGGCTGGTTGCCTGCCGATTGGTTGGCCAACCCGCTGCTGCCTTCCCAGGCCGGAGTGAACTGGCTGCCCGTGACGCGGATGCTTTTTTGGACCGTGCAGCCAGCGCATTCTGCGGTGGTCACCGTGGTTTTCCACAATGCGGGAGCGGTGGAGATGTTGGCAAAATTGAAGCGTTCTACGTTGGATATGGGATTATCCCCTTCGTCCCGCCCGCCGATGATCAGAATTTTACCGGTCAGGGTCATCAGGGCGAAATGCTCCTGGCGCGCTTTCAGCATATCTCCGGCTTTCAGCCAGGCATTGGTCGCCGAATCTAAGATGAGCACCTCTGTGGTGGTGTAGGTGGTGGTGTTGTCATCGGCGAAGCCGCCAGTGATGACCGGGCGGCCATCTGGCAGCAGCAGCATGCTGAAGTACCGCCGTGCGGTTGGCAGGAGTGGACCGTTGGCCCAGGTGTTGGTGTCCGGATTAAAGTAGAAGGTCTCGCGGCGCAACTGACCGCTGCTGATTCTACCGCCAGCCACCAGGACCTTGCCATTCGGCAGCAGGACGGCCTCGTGGGTGTTGAAGCGCACGCCAGGGGATGGGTGGGGCACCGTGGTGTAGGTTTCCGTGCCAGGATCAAACACTTCCACAGTGTCGCTGCTCAGGCTGCCCAGGATGAGAATCTTGCCGTTCTTCATCAAGGTGGCGGTCAGGGCAGTATATGTTCCGGCAGCCTGGTTCAAAGTTTTACGGAAAGAAAGGTCGGCGGGGTCAAAGATATAGGAATCCATGCCGCCTGCCTGGAAGAGGAACAATTTGCCGTCTGGCAGCAGGACAGCTTTGTGATCATCAAATACCTGTCCGCCGGCTTTCAGAATGCTCCAGGAAGTGCCGTCAAAGATCTCGCCTGGTCCGGAAGTTCCCCCGCCGATGGAGGTGAAACCACCAATCACCACCACCCGCCCGTCGGGCAAAAGCGTGGTGGAATGAGCGCAGCGGGCATTGTGCATATTCTTTTGGACGGGAACATCGGTAAAGGTGTCATCGGCATACACCCAGCGGTGCACATAATTGTGGCATTCAATCAATCCGCCGGCATTTTCCCCGCCGCCGCCGGTGATGAGGACATCCCCGTTTGGCATTAACGTGGCTGAGGGACGGAATAAACCGTAATTCGCCTGGCGCAGGTCGCTGGGATCGGCTGATCCGGAGGTGAAGCGGTTGGTCTCGGCTGAATTGACCACCTGACCATCCTGATTGCGCCCGCCTGCCACCAGGATGACACCGCCAGGCAGAATGACCGCGGCGTGGTGCCGGCGTTGGACGTTGAGATCGCCAAACAACAGGTGCCAGGTGTCGGCTGGGGCGTTGATATCCAGATATTCCACATCAGAGGTGGGACCGCCGGTGGTGTCGCCACCCAGCAGAATGAAGGCGCCTTCCGCATCCAGGACAGAGGCCATGGCGATGCGCGCAAACCAAATGGGTTTGCCCAGGTCACTCCAGGTGTTGGTGGCGGGGTCATAAACTTCACTGCTGGACAACTGCCCGCTTTCGACGCTGCCCACCAGCGGTTGATAATAATACTCGCCGCCCACCACCATCACCTTGCCATCGCGCCGCAGCACGGCATTGTGGAGGGCGCGACCACGCGGGGCTGCCGTGGACATGCTGCCGGCGGCGGACCAGGTGTTGGACGTCGGGTCGTAGCGGTAGGCGGTGTTATAGGTGCGGGGTGGGTTCAGCTGGGTTCCGATGGGATTATAGCCGCCTGCCACCAGCACGCTGCCGTCGGACAGCAGGGTGGCGGTATGATCCCGGCGCGCACCGGTCGGCAGGGCTGCAGCGCTTGACCAGGTGCCGGTTGTGGGGTTGAACAATTCGGCGGAGGTGGTGCAGCTCGGCAGGGTTCCCGTGCTGCAGCCGCCCACCACCAGCACGCGCCCGTCGGTCAGGCGCGTGGCTGTGTGCCCATAACGCGCCTGGCTGAGGCTGCCGGTTGCGGTCCACTGTTGGGTGGCGGGGTTAAAGACCTCGGCGGAGGACAATGCCCCGGTGCCGCTTTCGCCGCCAACTGCCAACACCCGCCCATCCAGCAAAACGGTGGCTGTGTGTCGGCTGCGATGCGTGGTCAGGTTGCCCGCAGACGACCAGTTGTTGGTGGTTGGATGATAGATCTCGCTCGAATTCAGATACACCCCGCCGCCCGCCATTCCACCGGCAGCCAGGGCTGTTCCGTCGGGCAGCACCGACAGGGTGTGATACTGGCGGGCTGCATTCATGGCGGCGGTCAGCGTCCAATCGGTGGACAGAATGCGTGGTTCCACGCTGCGCGCCTGCCCGCCGTGGGTGCCGGTCAACAGGCATAGGATGCAAATGATGGCTGCCAGGCTTGGTTTGGATAATTTTTTCATGCCGTTCCCTCCCAGAAACATGCTCTTTGCTCATTCATCCGCAGATCACGAATGGCTGCCTCTCTTGCAGAAGCTGCCGGTTGGCTCAGGTCTGTTTGGGGATGGTTTCCGGTTTCAAATCACCCCCCGTTTCTTTCTGATTCCATTGGTCTTTAAGGAAAGCTGCCAGCGCATCGACGGATGCGAAGCCAAAGGTTTCATGCGTTCGCGGATTTTCCAGCATGGCGCGCCAGCTGTACCCCGATGGCTCTTCCACCTGCCAGATGCGCAACAGATAAGCGGTGTACTTTTCCTGCATGGATTCACGATAACAGGCTGCCGTCAATCAAACGTCAAACAGACTTGCGGAAAAACAGGTTTTTAAGCAATAATCAACGGTAAGCAGCCAGTCATCATCAATCGGTATCGGTTCCATCTGATTTTGATGGATGCGATCCACACAGCCTTCATTATTACAACGATCAAGCATCCATCATTTTTCCGTTGAACGGGTACTCAGGCGTTCCCACAACTTCAAAACATCATGGCCTTGCTCGAAATCCGTCTGTTCGGCACAATCGAGGTTCACCTTTCCGGTAAGCCGCTTCCCAACCTGGGGGCGGAAAAGGTGCGCGCATTGCTGGCTTACCTGGTGGTTGAATCCAACCGGGCACACCCACGCCGACGGTTGGCGGGCCTTTTGTGGCCGGATGCATCGGAAGAACATGCGCTGCACAATCTGCGTCAGGCGCTTTCCAGCCTGCGCAAGCTGCTGGCTGAAGATGAGGAAAGCGGGCAGCCCTATTTTTGGGTAACGTCTGAAACTGTCCAATTCAACCCGCGCTGCCAGCACCGGCTGGATGTGACCGAATTTCATGCGCTGCTCGACCAGGCGTTGGCCAATCATGGTCGGCGGGTCAATGTGCCCCGGCTGCAGGCTGCCCTGGCGCTTTACCCGGCGCCTTTTCTGGCGTATTTCAACCTGGATGACAGCGCCGAATTTGATGAGTGGGCTTTTATGCAGCGCGAAACCTGCAACCAGCGCGCCATTCAAGCCCTGGTCTTGCTGACCGAATATCATGAGCGGCGTCACGATTTTGAGCCGGCTCGCCGGTGCGCGGAACGTCTTGCGCAGCTGGCCCCCTGGGACGAGACTGCCCACAACCAGGTCATTCACTTGCTGGCGCAGGCCGGGCAGTGGAGCCTGGCTCAAGCGCGCTACCAGACCCTGCGGCGCTATCTTGTGGATCAGATGGGCCTGCAGCCTTCAACCGAGACAGTAGCGTTGTATGAGCGCGTTCGAGCCCGCCAACCCCTGGCGCCGCGCTGCCCAACGCCGCCGCACAACCTGCGCCTGCCCGATGCGCCTTTCATTGGGCGTGAGGCTGAACTGCTGCGCCTGGCTGACCTGCTGGCTGATCCTGCCAACCGCCTGATCACATTGTTTGGGCCAGGTGGGATGGGAAAAACACGCCTGGCGATGCAAGCCGCGCACGAGCAGATTGGGGTTTTCCCCGATGGGGTCTGGTATGTGGCGCTCACCGGGCGTGACCCGGTGGCTTCCCTGGCTGATGCGCTGCGGTTGAACCTGTCCGGCCCGGGCGAGTTACAGACACTGTTGTTCAATTTCCTGGCTGGCAAACGCATGCTGCTTCTGCTGGACAGCTTCGAACATGTTCAGGATGGGACGGAACTGCTGGCGCAGCTGCTGGAAGCGGCGCCGGAGTTGGTGCTGCTGGTCACTTCGCGCAGGCGCCTGGACCTGCATTGCGAGCGGATTTTCCCGGTGGAGGGGCTGCTGATTCCAGTCTCCACCGCCGAGTACGAGGAGGCGCCCGAACGATACAGCGCTCCGGCGCTCTTCCTTGCACGAATGCGGCGATTATCGCTGTCGGAGCAGGCTTCTCCAGTCGATCTGCCGGCTCTGCTGGAGATTTGTCGCCTGGTGGAAGGTATGCCGCTGGGCCTGGAACTGGCTGCAGCCGCCGCATGGGGTCGCACTTTACGCCAGATCGCCCAGGAAATTCGCACCAACCTGGACTTTTTAAGCGCATCCTTCCCCGACCTGCCGCCCCGTCATCGCAGCCTTCGGGCAGTTTTCGATCAATCCTGGCGCCTGCTGCCGGAAGATTTGCAGTTGGCGCTGGCCCGCCTGTCGGTTTTCCCAGCCAGCTTCGCGGTGGAAACCGGTGTGTGGGTGGCACAGGCCAGCCCGGATGCGCTGACCGCCTTGCTGGACCGCAGCCTGCTGCGCCAGACCGGGGATGGACGGTTGAGCCTGCCCGAGCCGATCCAGCCTTATGCCGCGGAGCAACTGGCGCACATGGATGGGCAATCCGGGGCAGCCGCCGAACGCCATGCGGAGTGCATTTTGCAGCTTTTTGCCGATCAAACTCCGGCCCTGTCTGATCATCGCATGCAGGAGTCGCTGGACCGGCTGCTGCCGGAGATGGAAGATGCGCGCCAGGCCTGGCATTGGGCGGTTACTCACCAGCGCGCTGACCTGCTGGGGGCTGCGCTGCACTCGCTGCATCAGGTGTTGTACACCCGCAGCGCTTTCAGAGAGGCGATTGCCCTGCTGGAACGCGCGCGCGAGGCGGCTGGCGAAGCGCAGTTGGCTGCGCGCATCGATACACGCCTGAGTATCCATTTCATGCGCATCGGGCAGCGTGAACAGGCGGAAGCGGGCCTGAACCGGGCACTGCAGGTCTTCCGCGGGTCGGCCTGGCCTGAAGAGGCAGTTTTGGCGCTGGCTTACCTGGCTGTGCTGCAGCACAAACGGGGTCGCCCGGAAGAGACCGCCAGCCTGGTGGATGAGCTGAACCGGCTGGCAGAAAGCTGCGGGAATCTGGAAGGCCAGCGCAGCGCGGCCTATCTCCTCAGTCAGATCGCTCTCAACCGTGGGGATTTTCCGGCAGCGCTGGAGGCCATGCTGCGTTCGCTGGAAATGGCCCGCCGGCAGGGCAACCCGCTGGGCATGCTCACCTCGCTCAACGCGCTGGGCGATTACTACTGTACCCAGGAAGAATATTCCCGGGCGCGCCAGTTGTTCAAAGAATGTCTGGATATTTCCCGCAGCCTGGGCAGTCAGTTCCACATCGCCATGCACCTCAATAATCTGGGGACAGTGCATCACATGCTGAATGAATATGCCGACGCCATTCGTTATTATGAAGAAAGTCTGCTCATCTGCCGCGACACGGGCGACCGGGAAGGAGAGTCGGTGGCGTTGTCCAATCTGGGCGAGGTGGCCACCCTGCAGGCAGATTACACTGCCGCGCAGCGCTATTACCTCCAGGCATTGGAGATTGCCCAGCGCATCGACGGCCCCTTCAACATTGCCCAGGCGCACAACAACCTGGGCGAAACCCTGCGCCGGATGAATGATTTGCCCGCCGCCTGGGAACATTTTCAGGCCGGGTTGCGCACCGCCCGGCAGAGCAGTACGCTTGCCCAGGTGATGGAGGCGTTGGCGGGGTTGGGCATGCTGCTGCTGCAGAGCGGGCGCGAAGAGCCTGGTCGTCAGGCGCTGGCAGCGGTGTTGAATCACCCGGTCAGCGAGCCAAAAGACCGCGCCCTGGCAGCCGAGGGGTTGAAGGGTGGCCCGCCACCCGGCGCGCCGGATCTGGATCGTTTGGTGTCGGAGATTTTGGACATGCGCATGTCCGCCAGATGAGACCAGGCGGCGCGGCGTCCGCAGCTTAACCAAAAGCTTGATTTGTTAACCTGTTGTTAGTTGAAATTTTGTTCAAGTTGGCTACAATATGGATAACTATGCAGCCTGGTCTATACAACCATTCTCTACCTGATCCTGATTTTATTAGGATGATTAGCCGGCCGGCGTCGGGGGTTCCCGCGCCGGCTGCGTCTTTTAAACCGGAGGAGTTGCTGGAGGACTATGCTAACCATGCGATTTGACGGCCTGTACCGGGCATTCAACGATGAAGCAGGCTCGCATCCCCGCGCCGGGGTGATGTGTTACGGCTGGGTGATTGAGCGGGACGGCAGGGTGGTGGCGCGCGGGCATGGCGGGTATGCGCGCCGCGAGGACGCCAGCTCCAACCTGGCGGAATACCTCGGGTTGATCGAGGGCTTGAGCGCGCTGTATGATATGAACGCCTGCCGCGAAGAAGTGGAAGTGATTGGGGATGCGCGCTCGGTGATCGAGCAGATGCAGGGGCGCGCGGCGGTCAACGCCGCCAGCACGCGCGAGCTCTACCGCAAGGCCACGCGCCTGGCGGCGCACTTTGCGCACCTGACCTGGACGTGGACGCCGCGCCGCAAGAACCAGGACGCCGACCAGCTCACCCGGCGCGCCATTCGCCAGATCCGCGCCAACCCGGAGCAGTACCGCGCCGCCATTCGCCAAATTGAAGACCCCGAGCTGCCGCCAGGCAAGGCCAGGCATCTGCTCTCGCTGCTGGACCTGCGCGTGTTCCAGCCGCAGGGATTCAGCGCGTAACTTTCTGCGCGACGAAACGACTAATAAAGGTAGAGAAGCAAATAGAAAAATCTCTCACCTCATGCTCAAGCCCCCCCTTTGCCGCAAAAGGGGGGGCCGCGCTTAAGGGGATGAGGGGGTTGCGGGTGGTTTTTGCGGGTAAAAACGGGGGAGGCGGGCCGAATGGGACCAATCTGGAAAAGTCGTCAGACAATTTCACCAATTCCCTTGACAGGCGCGCGACTCTGCGTATAATACAGCCCGCTGCTTGAGACTCGTACCAAACGAGCGAGAGCGGTGGGACGAGAAAGACAAGTTCCCGCAAAAAAAGAAAGTGGAAATTGAGCAAGAAAAGCCCTTGACAAATCGAGCGAAGCGCGTATAATAATACACGCCCAACACGAAAGAGATCTTGCCGGAAGGCAGATCGATGACAAATCAAGAGAGGGCCACCGTGCCCGGTAAGGCGTCGCGGAGACAGCCGATGTCGGAACAGAGATGGGATGGCATCGGGATTTTTGTCGGCAGTGACCGGCGAGCACGGTAAAAATGCACCTTAACAACTGAAGAGTGAAAGGGAGACCAGTCGAATTCCGGTGAGTAGAAGAATGAATGGAACCACCGAGAGGTGGATAACTTTTCGTAAATAATGCGGAGAGTTTGATCCTGGCTCAGGATGAACGCTGGCGGCG
>JACRAG010000240.1 GCA_016213455.1 Anaerolineae bacterium
TACATCAGTTGCCGTAAGTTGCCCCCGTTTTTTACTTATAAACACCGCATCCTGTATTCCAAGTCGGAAGAGGTAAATGGTGTTGATGAGATTATCCATCCAGCAGCAAGAGAGGTATTCAGATTTATGGATGTCAGGGAGGGTTTAGAGATTCATCATGACGGGGACTTGCCGGCAAGGTCAGGTGTGGGGTCTAGTTCGGCTTTTACAGTAGGCCTCTTGTATGCGCTTTATGCTCTTCGCGGGGAGATGGTTACTAAGCAGCGCCTGGCAAGCGAAACTATCCATATTGAACAAAATATGATTAAAGAGAATATTGGGTCACAAGACCAGGTCTCTGCAGCCTACGGCGGCTTTAATAAAATAAGCTTTGAAAAGAACGGTTCATTTGCTGTAACTCCTATAATACTAAGCAAAGAAAGATTGCAAGATCTTCGGAACCATATCATGCTTTTTTTTACTGGTTTTTCTAGGGTAGCTTCTGAGATTGCAGTTGAACAGATTAAAAATATACCTAAAAATAAGCAAAAGTTAAAATCAATATTCCAACTGGTTGATGAAGCGATATCTATTGTAGGTAGCGGAAGAGATATATCTGATTTCGGTAAGTTATTACACGAATCATGGAAAATTAAACGCAGTTTGAGCGGAAAAATATCTAATTCAAGAATAGATGAGATTTATGGAACTGCTTACCGAGCAGGAGCTTTAGGAGGCAAGATTCTAGGAGCTGGAGGAGGAGGTTTTATGCTCATCTTTGCTAGGCCCAAGGTTCAGTCCTATATAAATGAAAAGCTTAAAAAACTTCTATTAGTTCCCTGTGAATTTGAAAATTTAGGTAGCCAGATAGTAATCTATCATCCGGAAGGTTTATAAAATATATACATCTTGGTCTAGAACAGGATGGGAGGCCGTGTGTCGCTTGTATATTAATAAATTCCTAGCAGGAGTTACTACCTCGTCCGGGATGATCTTGCTGGTGCGGATGTAGTCCGCTTCGGTGGCAGGCCAGGACATCATCGACTGCACCTTGTTAAGCAGTTCCTCGTCCACCCCGCTGGCCTTCATGATGTGCGGTTCCGTCGCCAGGTAATACGAGACCAGTTTCTTGCCCTCCGCCATGGCTGCCGCGGGATCTTTGTCCGAAAGGCAGCACACCAGCAGTTCAGGCCGGTCCACGTCCGCCAGGGTCTTGCCGGCTTTTTGGGCGCCTTTTTCCACCAGCGCCACAGCCCGCTTGATGTAGTCCACAGAGACGACGTAATTCAAGACCACGCCGTCGCAGATTTCGCCGGACAGCTCCAGCATCTGATCGCCGGTCGCGCCGATGTAAAGCGGAATGTCGCGCGGGCTGGTGTCGCCAAAGGCCACATCCAGGCGGATGCGGTCAAGCTGGACGAACTCACCCTGGTAGGTGACTTCCTGCATGGTGAAAAGCTGGCGTATGGCCTCAATGTGCTCGCGCATGGCTTTGAGCGGCTTGGTGCGTTTCACGCCCACCCGTGTGGCGATCGGCTCCCACCAGGCGCCGATGCCCAACATCACACGACCCTTGCCATCCACCTTGCCTGCCAGTTCCCACATGGTGCTCCAGGTGGCAGCGATCACCGCCGGGTTGCGCGTCCAGATCGGCAGCACAGCCGAGCCAAAACGCAGGCGGCTGGTGCGGGCAGCCAGGGCGCTCATCATCACGATGCAGTCACGCGCCAGGCGGGTATCCGCCTGCCAGATCTCGCTGAACCCACGCTCTTCGGCATACTTCGCAATTTCCAATTCATAAGCAATCGGATGTTTATCCTGCATGTACAACGCCATGCGCTGTGCCATTCTTCTTCCTCCTCTTACAGATACTTGGACAAATCGACTTCTGAATAGCGGATGCGCTCGCCGTAATCGCGGCGCTCCGGTTTATACGTGGCGTCCACGCCCATTTTGGTCTGCACCCCGCGCATATCGGCGGTCGGGTCCATCTCATGTCCCTGCGCACCAGGCACCAGGAAGGTGTCTTTCGACCAGTCCACCCGGTTGGTCAGCGCCCAGAGCACGTCCGCCGGATCGTAGATGTTGACATCCGCGTCCACCACGATCACCTTGGCGATGTTGACATGCGCGGTGAAGGCCGCCATGCACACGTTTTTCGGTTCGCCGGGGTTGCTTTTGTTGATCTGCACAATCGCGGCGAAACCGTTGCCGTAAGGTGGGATGTGAAGCCCGGTTACGCCCTTGCTGACATGCTTCACATACTGCAGCAGCAGCGGTTCGCGCGGCAGCACATTGCCCACATAGATGTGCTCGGCCCAGCCCGGTACGATGGTCTGGTAAATCGGGTTGTCGCGATAGCAGATCGCGGTCACCTCGAAGATCGGGCTTTCCCACAGCTCGCCGTAGTAGCCGTGGAATTCCGCCAGCGGGCCTTCCTTCTGACGGGTGTGCGGGGGCAGGTAACCCTCAATGATAATCTCGGCGTGGAAGGGAATATCCAGATCCACCGTCACACCTTTGGCAGTCGGCACCGGCTCGCCGCGAATGGCGCCGGCGATCTTCAGTTCATCGTCATCGTAACGACAGCCCGCTGCGATCATGATGGCAGGGTCCAGACCGATGGCGATGGCGATGGGCAGCGGCTCGTTGCGCGCCTGGTGCACCTTGTAGAACTGCATCACATGCCGCCACTCGTTGACGTTGAAGCCAAAGGTATGCGGCCCCAGCACCTGCATGCGGTTGTAGGAGAGATTGCCGCGCCCGCTGATCGGGTCGCGCGTAACGGTCACCCCGCCGGTGATGAACGGACCGCCGTCGTGCTCGCCGTGGGTGGGGATGGGCAGCATGCGGATGTCCACATCTGCGCCGCGGATCACGTTCTGTTTCCAGGGCGCTTCGCCTGCGGCAGCCGTTGCCGGCGCGGGTGCAATGCCGTTCTGCGGCGCGAGCGCCTGCCCCATGCGGTCGATCACTTCCGCCACCGTGCAGTTGAGCGCCAGCGCAGCCTGGTGCTGGTTCACCACCGCGTTGGTAAAGATCGGCCATTGTGCGCCTTGCGGATGCTCAAACAGCACCCCGCCCCCGCCCTGACGGGCCAGGGTGGCAGCCACATTGGAGAGTTCGTGCACCAGCGAGACTTCGCCCGGCACACGCACCAGCTGCCCGGCGCCCGAGAGAACCTCCATAAAACTGCGTAAGCTTTCGATTTTTGCCATTTCCAACTCACCTTTCGGGTCAGAAGTGCCCGGTTATTGGATCGGGTAATTGCCGACCGCGCGGGCTGTGTCCAGCATCGCCAGGTAATACTCAGGCCGCACGCCGGGATGGATCGAATTGCTCGACGAAAGCAGGAAACCGCCGCCCGGAGCTGCGGCGCGAATGACTGCCATGGTTTGCGCGCGCACGGCTTCGACCGGCCCGTCCACCAGCACGGTGGAGCAGTCCACATTGCCGATCAAGGTCATCACCTGACCGTAGCGCGCCTTCAATTGGGCGATGTCCATGCCGGCGCGCGGCTCGATGGCCTGAAAGCCATCCACGCCGGCTGCCACCAGGTCGTCCATCAGGCTGTTGATGTTGCCGTCCGTGTGCTTGACATACGGCACGCCATAGCGGTGGCACAGGTCGGTGATCTGCTTGAGGCGCGGGAAGACGA
>JACRAG010000245.1 GCA_016213455.1 Anaerolineae bacterium
GCTCCTGTTTCTCACCATCCTGAGGGCGGGGCCGGATGTGCGGGAATTCATTTTTAGATCAATCGCAGAAAAAACGCCCTCATCCAAAAGACGAGGGCGTTGATCGTTATAATTTGTGGGCTGTCATTCCGTGATGGCTACTTCTGATTTTCCTTGGCGATCACATCCGCCAGCACTTCGACCGCCTCAGGGCTGAACTGGGTTTCGGCTTCCTTGCGCAGTTCCTCAATCGCATCTTCCTTGCTCATCGCCGGGCGATTGGCGAAATCCACGGTCATCACTGAATAGGCTTCGGCTACCGCGATGTAGCTGGCAGGAATGGGAATCTGGCGTCCGGTCAGGTGATCCGGGTAGCCGCGCCCATCCCAGCGCTCCTGGTGGTGGTAAATCCATGGCACCACGCGCGCCAGGCTCTCAACCGGTTTGATGATCTGCGCCCCATAATAGGGGTGCATCTGGATGGTCTGGCGTTCATCCTCGGTCAGCGCATCTTTCTTCGTGAGGATATGCTCCGGGATGGAAATTTTACCCACATCGTGCAGCAAAGCCGCGATCATCAGGTATTCGATGTCGGTACTGTTCCAGTTGGCATTTTTTGCCATCGCCACTGCCAGCTTGCTCACCAGATCCGAATGACCGCGCATGAAGTGATCACGCGAGTCGATCGCCGCGGTCAACGTGCGCACCATGGTGCTCAACATCGAAAGATTGCCATCTTCTCGTTCCGCCACGGTGGAAAGCGCGCGCGTCAGGCCCGGGCGGCGGCGCTCCAGGTAGGTTACTTCTGTCTCAACCGTCGACTCATAGGTTGAAACAAAGCTCTCGATCACGTCAATGGCGTGCTCCAGCTCCTGGCGCTGCCCGGTGATCCACAATTCCGGGATCTGTTCGTGCAGCTTGATGGTCATGCGCGCAATTTCTTTTTGTGAGATGACCGTCTTGCCGTAAGAAACCAGCATGTCATGCTTGGTGATCAGGCGGGTAAAGCGTTCTTCCACCTCGCGGATGCGCATGGAAAGGCTGGGCGCCTCACGCACCAGGGTTTCAAGGTTGTAGATATTGAGCACAACCTCGTCCGGGCTGATGTTGCCTCGCCGTTCTTCCTCCATGATTTGATCCAGCCGTTCGCGCCAGATGTTCTGGGCATTGTCCAGCTGCAGCACCTGCGAGCCAAAGGTGACCCGCCCTTCGCGGTTCAACTGGTCAATATATCCCATCGCCAGGTCCAGCGAGCGGCGCGCTGCATTGATGCGCGATTGGTAATCGGCCAGGCGGGCTTCATGCTGACGCTCATGGTCGCGCTGCAGCTGGCGCTGGTTATAGTCGCGCAGTTCAGCAGGAGCGCGCCCCAGGATATCCAGCAATGCCTGCTGGTCGGCGTTCAATTTGTCCCAGGCGTCGCTCAGGTTTTGCAGATCTTTAATCGAGCGGAAGAAGAGCGGCCTACGCGTGGTCTGGTCTTTTAGCGAGTTTTTTTCATCGAAGATGTGGTTGAATAAATCCCATACCCGGCGGTCGGTGTCTGCAGCCTTGTAATCCAACTGCGAAATCACCAGCCGATAATCCGTCATATTGGATTCGAGTTCTGCCAGTTTTAATTCCGCCTGCTCGGGAAAAGTACCCACTCGCGCTCGCAAAGCCCGCCATTCGCGCAGCATAGCAGAATATTTTTCCAGCCCTCTCTTGGGCGCCTGGATCTCATTCATACCCGATTGGTCATCACTCAAAGTCAGCTTCTCCGCAAGAAGACTATCGTTCGCCATACGGACCCCCAGCCCATTTCCGTGTCCCACCACGGTTACACCAGTAATTTCGGCGGGCTTGACCGAACAAAAGTATTATAACGCGAATTTTGAACGAACTGCCCCAGTCACGACCCGCTAAAAAGTGGGTCAACAGGCTGGGATAAAGGACATTTCTGCTTTTTTTATTGATCCCAGTATAGTGGATTCACCCCAGCATTTGCAGGTTTTTAACATTACAGATAAAATACAGTATCGTGATTGTTCCTAATTATTGGGAGCGATCCCCTGTCCGGACGTTTCTTTGCACACAGTGCAAGGTTATTCAAGGTAAATTCTAGACCACGCCGTTTACCCCGCATTTCGAATGGATACAGCGTGCGAGACCTGGAGGGAGTCATGAGTCCACAACGAGTTACTCGTGTACTGGTCGTCGAAAACAATTTACAAGCCAGCAAAACTTTCCGCAAATTGCTTTCGCTGATTGAAAATGTCGAGGTGATCGACTTCATCAACACCGCCCAGGAAGCGTTGGAGATGATCAACGAGACCAAACCGGATGTCCTGCTGGTGGAAGAGCACCTGCCAGACATCGACGGAATCAGCTTTACCGAGATCATTCGCCGTGATTTCCCTGGCACCCAGATTATCATTGTCTCGCAGGATAAACAATACGACACGGTGCTGCGCTCCCTGCGCAATGGCGCATCCGATTTCCTTGCCCATGATGTCTCCATTGGCGAATTTCGCGAAGCCATCCTGCGCGCTGCGGAACTCGCCTCGGTCGAACGCTCAAAAGTGCACCCGTATTTTGGGCAGGAGACCAGCCGACCAACGGAAGAATCCGAGCCAACCACCCGGGCGCATGTGTTCAGCGTGTTCAGCCCGCGCGGTGGCAGCGGCGCCACAACCATTGGCAACAACCTGGCCCTGGCCTTGCGCGACAATGAGAGCCAGATTGGCCTGATCGACACCAGCCTGCAGTTTGGCGATGTGGATATCCTTTTCAACGAAGTCGGACAGCTTTCAATCATGGACCTGGCGCCTATCGCCTACGATCTTGACCCCAAGGTCGTCAAGGAAGTGATGATCCTGCATCGCTCCTCCGGTCTGTACCTGCTGGCGCCACCCAAACGCCCCGTCCTCCAGGAACCGGTTACAGGAGAACAGATCAGCCGGGTGCTGGATTATATGCGCGGATTCTACGACTACCTGATCCTGAATACCTCCAATTTCCTCAACGATGTCACCCTGGCATCTTTGGACACTTCCGACGTCATCGTGCTGGTTGCCACCCA